>JAJUFK010000009.1 GCA_029266015.1 Bacteroidota bacterium | reverse complement strand
TCTTTCCAATACATATATGCCAACGATGATTTAGTTCCTGCACCATCAGCATGCATTATATTGCAATAATTAGGGTCACCACCGAGTATATCAGGAATTATTTTACAAAATGCTTGAGGATAAAGACCTTTATCTATGTTTTTAATAGCATTATGCACATCTTCTTTTCCTGCCGAAACCCCTCGTTGATTATATCGTGATTCTACTGTCATTGTTTGTATTACGTATTATTTTTGAATTTTTGCCCAAGAATCTTTTAACCCTACTGTTTTATTAAAAATTATAGAATTAGGAGTAGAATCTTTATCTACACAAAAATATCCAGTTCGTTCAAACTGACAACGATACCCTTGTGTTACATGTGCTATAGATGGTTCTATAAGAGCCGGCACTTCTTCTAATGAATGAGGATTTAAATGTTCTAAAAAATCGTGACCTTCAGGAACATCAAGTGGATCTTCAACCATAAATAATCTGTCATACAAACGAACTATTGCCGAAATACAATTATGTACCGGAACCCAATGTAATGTTCCTTTTACTTTTCGTTGCGACGCCTCTGTTCCACTACCGCTTTTTGTTTCAGGATCATAGGTGCAATGTATTTCTACAATATTTCCCTCTGAATCTTTAATTACATTCTCACACTTAATAATATAAGCATATTTTAAACGCACTTCATTACCGGGCGAAAGACGGAAGAATTTTTTTGGAGCATCTTCCATAAAGTCTGATTGTTCAATATAAATTTCACGTCCAAACGGAATGTCTCTATATCCCGATTGTTCATCTTCGGGATTTATTTTTCCCTGCAATATTTCTGTTTTACCTTCAGGATAATTAGTTATTACAACTTTAAGAGGTTGCAATACTGCCATAACACGAGGAGCAGTTTTATTTAAATCTTCGCGAATACAATGTTCAAGTAGTGCTACATCTATTATATTTTCTCGTTTTGACACACCAACTTTTTCGGCAAAATTTCTAATAGATTCCGGGGTATATCCTCGTCGTCGTAACCCACTAATAGTTGGCATTCGTGGGTCATCCCATCCTGACACATGTTTTTCTTCAACCAATTGTAATAATTTGCGTTTACTCATTACAGTATAGGTAAGATTCAAACGAGCAAATTCACGTTGTTTGGGTCGCAATTGATTTGGTTCTGCAATATTATCAAGAAACCACTCATAAAGTGGACGATGGACTTCAAATTCAAGTGTACAAATAGAATGAGTAATACCTTCAATAAAATCACTTTGGCCATGCGCAAAATCATACATAGGATATATACACCATGCATCGCCGGTTTTATGATGATGTGCATATCGAATTCGATACATAATAGGATCACGCATGTGCATATTTGGCGATGCCATGTCTATCTTGGCACGCAACATACATTCACCTTCCTTAAACTCACCATTTTTCATACGTTCAAACAAGGAAAGATTTTCTTCAACCGAACGATTACGATAAGGACTCTCTTTACCGGGAATAGTAGGTGTTCCTCTACTTTCAGAAACTTCTTCGGCAGACATATGACAAACATATGCTTTGCCTTTTTTTATTAATAAAACAGCCCAATCATATAATTGTTGAAAATAATCTGAAGCATAAAACTCATTTGTACCCCAGTCAAACCCCAACCAACGCACATCTTCTTTAATAGAATCAACATATTCTATATCTTCTTTTGTTGGATTGGTATCATCAAAACGCAAATTACACTGTCCGCCATACTGCTGAGCCAAACCAAAATTTAAACATATAGACTTAGCATGACCTATATGCAGGTAGCCGTTTGGTTCGGGGGGGAAGCGAGTTATAACTTTAGATATATACGGTAAATCTGCTTCAATAATTTGTTCTAAGAAATTCAACGATTTTTTTTCGTTTTCGCCAGCTTCTTGTAAAACTTCTATATTAGACATTGTTTAAATATTTTTTTACAAAAATAAAATTTCTGTACATTTTGTTGATAGTAATTTTACCGAATTACATGTTTTTTTTCAAAAATGCACTAATTTTCGCAAAAAATTAAACAAAATATGGGAATTATTGAATTAGAAGACATGGAATTTTATGCATTTCATGGCTGTTATGAATCAGAAAAAATTGTAGGCAACCGATTTCTAGTACAAGCAAAACTTCATACAAATTGTTCATATCCTGCAAGTACCGATAATATTGCAGATGCGTTAAATTATCAAACTGTTTATAACATTATAGAAGCACAAATGAAAATCCCTTCATCGCTGCTTGAACATGTTTGCAAAAGAATTTTAGACGCATTGTTTGCCGAATTTCCTGAAAAATTAGTAAAAGCTCGTATTACTGTTTCAAAAATTGCTCCTCCTATGGGTGGAAAAATGAAAGCAGTAAGTGTTAACATGCAACACGGCAACGATTATTTATAAAATAAAGGAACACATCAATATTTTATATATATTTGCATCTAATTAAAAATATAGAAATAAACTTTTCGTTAGGCACGAAAAGAATTGACAATGCTCAAAAAAATATATACATATTGCTTTCTATTGCTTTCTATTGTGATTGCTGTTTCGTGTTCTTCACAAAAAAAAATAATTCGTAAAGCTGATGCTACCTATGAAAACGGGGAATATGCAAAAGCTTTGGAATATTATGAAAAATTACTTGAAACCGAAGAATCCAAATATAATCAATCCGTATATCAATATAGAGTTGCAGAATGTTACAGAATGCTCAATAATTCCAGAAAAGCAGAGGTTGCATATCGTAAAGCCATCAAATTAAAAACACGCGAAAAAGAAGCTCAATACTGGTATGGGATGATATTACTTAAAAATGAAAAATACAAAGAAGCAGAAGAAGCATTTACCATATATAAAAAATCGCAACCAAAAGATATTCGCGCCGAAAATGGAATTCTTTCGTGCAGTTTGGCTGTTGCATGGACAGAAAAACCAACACGATATATAGTTGATAATATTAAAGCAATAAATTCTCGAGAACATGATTTTTCGCCTATATATACCACAAAAGACTACTCAACCATATATTTTACCTCATCTCGTACTCAAGAGGGAGTAAAACAATCTATAAATCAAGTTTCGGGAATGAATTTTACTGATATATTTGAAACACGTTTCGACAGAAAAGGCAATTGGACAGTGCCGGTAAAAGTACAAGATACTACTATAAATACTGAATTTGATGATGGAGCATTATCAATTTCGCCCGATGGTACAAATTTATATATTACGCTCTGCAAATATGAACTTGGCAAAAACATTGGTTGTCAAATATATAACAGTTCTCTTAAAGGTGGTAGCTGGAGTGCAAGTCAAAAAATTGAAATAGTTGGAGACTCCATTTCAATAGGACATCCGGCAATTTCAGATGATGGATTGGAATTATATTTTTCGTCGCGAATGAAAGGCGGACAAGGAGGTAGTGATATATGGAAAGTACAACGAGTTTCAGAATCAAGCCCCTGGGGTAAGCCTATTAATTTAGGTCCTATTATTAATACACCCGGTGATGAAATGTTTCCATACATTCGCAGCAATGGAGTTCTGTATTTTTCATCAGATGGTCATCCCGGTATGGGTGGATTAGATATTTTTAGAGCTATAAAAGATGACAAAGGAACTTGGTCTATATATAATATGCAATACCCTATTAATTCATCACAAGATGATTTTGGTATAATATTTCAAGGCAATAAAGAAATTGGATTGTTTACTTCAAACCGTAAAGGCGGTCGAGGTGAAGATGATATTTATTCGTTTGAACTACCTGAACTTCAAATAGCCGTAAAAGGTAAAATAATAGATGCTTCTAATAAAAAGCCAATTGCCGATGCCGACATTACTCTTATAGGTAGCGACGGCTCTTTAGTTACTGCTCAATCAAAAAAAGACGGCACATATACTTTTAAATTACAACAATATACCGATTACATAATAATAGGGTCATATCAAGGTTTTTTAAAGAAAAAAATAAAGTTTACCACCAATAATGTTTATGATAATACTACATTTGAACATAATCTGGAGCTTATTACCATGAACAAACCGGTTGAAATACCTAATATTTTTTATGATTTTGGTAAATGGACCCTCAACGAATCATCAAAACAAGCATTAGAAGAACTTTCAAAATTATTGGAAGATAATCCAAATATTACAATAGAAATAGGTGCCCATACCGATATGGTAGGAGATTCTATTGCTAACATGAATTTATCGAAAAAACGAGCTCAAGCAATAATTGATTATTTATCGCAACAAGGATATGATTCAGAGCGTCTTGTTGCTAAAGGTTTTGGGGAAAGTCGTCCGGTTACCGTAACCGAAGAAATTGCTAAATTAGACCCATTATTTACAATAGGTACAGTACTATCACAAGATTTTATACTACAATTACCAAAAGAGACACAAGAAAAAGCTAATCAAATAAATAGACGTACAGAACTTAAAATATTAAGTACAGATTATATACCTAAACCTGAATTCTTTGAACGGCAAAAAAAACGTAATAAAAAATAAATTATATATTTGCATCAATTAAAAAAATAAAAAACAATAAACAATGAAATTACTCGAAGGAAAAACAGCACTTATTACCGGTGGTTCTCGCGGTATAGGAAAAGCAATAGCTTTAGGTTATGCAGCTCAAGGTTGCAATATAGCTTTTACCGATTTAGTAATAAATGACGATGCTCTTGCATTAGTAAAAGAATTAGAAAGTTATGGCGTAAAAGCAAAAGGATATGCTTCTGACGCAAGTTCATTTTCATCTTCTCACGATGCAGTAGCAGCAATTTTAGCAGACTTTGGCACAATTGACATTTTAGTAAATAATGCCGGTATTACCAAAGATTCGTTACTTATGCGTATGACAGAAGAACAATGGGATGCTGTAATAAATGTAAATCTAAAATCAGCATTTAATTTAACAAAAGCTGTTCAACCTATTATGTTGAAAAACAGAAAAGGTTCTATTATAAATGTAAGTTCTGTAGTAGGTATTGGAGGAAATGCAGGACAAGCTAATTATTCGGCATCTAAAGCCGGCATGATTGGTTTCACTAAATCTATTGCAAAAGAATTGGGCTCACGAAATATTCGTTGCAATGCTATAGCTCCGGGATTTATAATGACCGAAATGACTGCAAAATTACCTGAAAACGTAATTGAAGATTGGAAAAAACGAATTCCATTGAACAGAGGAGGAAAACCTGAAGATGTTGCTAACGTATGTGTATTTTTAGGTTCAGAATTATCAGATTATGTTACAGGACAAGTTATTCCAATATGCGGTGGACTTGAAATGTAAAAGAATGAATATAAAAAAACCAGGAAAGGGTGTTATATGTATAACACCCTTTTTTTATTCTATTATAACTCTTTCAGTAGTATATGTTTTCTTATGTTTACAATACACATAATAAACACCATGTGCAATACCTTGTGTATGTATTACAGGCACAAAAGTATTCTGTTTATACACTACAGCTCCACTAATACTTATTAATTCGACACATTGAATATGCTGTTTTAATTCTTGTGGGCAATCAATTACTATTTGATTATCTCTATATCGAATTTGAATTTGTAATTGTGGACGATGTGCTTCTACAGTTATAATTTTTGAATATGTTGTAGTGCCATCATAATCCGTTTGTTTTAATCTATAATATGCAATATCAGATACAAATTCATAATCATACACAGAATATTCTTGCAAGGTATTTGAATTGCCCGCTCCTGCAACATTTTTAATTATTACCCAATGAATACCGTCAGTTGAACGTTCAACGGTAAAATAATCATTATTAGTTTCGGTTGCAGTTGTCCACACTATTTCAATATTGTTTTCATTAGCTATTGCATCAAAATCTACTAATTGTATAGGCAATGGAGCATTTTCACCATCAGACGCTGTCCAATCAGAAAAAGATGAAATATTTGCAAGTGTCAATAAATTAGTTACTTCATCTCTCATGGTAGGGTTACGAGGCGACCATGTAACTCTATTATCAATAGATTTATATATTAATAAATTTGATTCAACATGCCCAACAATTTCATGATCATAATAATAGAATTTCATAGTAGCTTGTAAACCAACATCAACAGTAGGATTAATTGTGAAATATCTAAGTATTCCACTATTCCCCATTCCCATACATGCCGTACCGGTAACACGATATACTTCAGTAGTATTATTATTAACATTATTTTCTGTTATCTCTACTCCAATATTTCCAAACGTATTTGGAACACCGGTAAGAAGATTTCGGGTAACTTTAATAGTTCCGGTGACATATGAAATAGGATTTATTGGCGTTTCGACCAATGTACCTGAGGTGTTTAAATCAATAATATAAACACCGGTATTGCAAATACCTTCGGTAAGAGTTAAAATTCCATTGATTGCAATATCTCCTCCTAATACTACCCCATCAAAATTTTGAATTGTGCAATTATAAAAACTAACTCCGGGAATAGTTTGCGAAACACTACCTCGAAAAATTACAGTGCTTGTACTTGGAATAAACGTACCACTATTTGTAAAATTGGCGTATACATTTATGGTTGACGAACCAGCATTAAGAGTTCCTGCTGCAATATGTAGATTGAAAACTGAAACAGTATTCGAAGCAAATACAAGAGCGGAGGTTCCTGTTTTTGTTATATTTTCACTAGAAGCTGAAATAGTGCCACTTAACGTAATTTGATTTGTTGCAGAAATTGTAGAAGCAGCAGTAACAGTAATTGCTCCAGGGAACAAAGCTGGTGTTACATTGCTGTTATATAAAACACCACTCGATGAAACTCCGGTACCTGCAATAGAAAGTGGTTCTAAATTTTCATAGGTAATACCATTCAAATCGATAGCAGCTCCTGAGGCAATAGTTGTTTCGCCCATTACGCTACCCAATGCTGTAGGACTTCCAATTCTCAAAATTCCTTGCGAAACGGTAGTTGTTCCGTTATAGGAATTATTTCCCGATAACGTAAAAGTACCTGTACCACTTTTAATAAGTAATAATCGTTCATTTCCTATAATTTGCCCACTAAATGTGTAATTTGCAGTATTTTGAACGGTTAATCGGGCAATAGTAACAGCATTGTCAGTTGTTACGGTGCCATCTCCTTGTAAGCCTCCCAATATTTCATTATTATCGTTAGACCCGGTAAGTCCGCTTACTATAAGTGTTGCACCCGCTTGTACCGTTACAATATTTCCTACAGCAAGTTGACGTGTTGCACTAGGAGCGGTCCAACCGCCAAGTTTCAACTCTCCTGACGATACAATTGTAGGTCCGGTATAAGTTTGTGTGCCTCGTATATTTAAACGTGCTGTTCCACTTTGATATACTGTTCCGGTGCCGGAAATTACAAAGCTATATTCTATATCATTGCTTCTATTAAAAATAAGTGTTGCATTGTTTACAATATTTCCTGAAACACTGCCGGTAGTGGTATTATTTCCTAATTGCATAGTACCTCCCGTAATAGTTGTTGTTCCTGTATATGTATGATTTGCAGTTAAAACCCAAACATTATCATTGCCGGTTTTAGTTAGCGAAAGAGTACCACTCGATGGGTTAGGTAAACTAGGAGCAAAATAATTAGTAGTAGCTGTTCCACCACCTATTTCTAATGTTCTGTTTCCGGTTCCCGAAACTACAACAGCACCTGTGTTTGTCCATGTTTGACCACCACTGCCGCTTGCATATACTCTTCCTCCATTCAGCGTAATTGTAAAAAGACGATCGGTGCTTCCTCCAGTTCCAATATATCGTAAATGACCACCATCAATAATAAGATTTGAGGCACTATTAGATGATGCACCTATTCCGGAATTACTTCCGCCATTTGCAGTGATTGTATAATTGAGTCGTTGAGAACTTACCGTTGTGGTTCCGGTATATGAATTAGCTTCGGTTAAGGTTAATTCACCACCACCATTTTTTACAACATTTCCGGTTCCACTTATCACAAAACTAAATGTATACACATTATTTCTATTAAAAATCAACGTGCCATTGTTTACAACAGCACCTCCTAAAGCTCCTGCGGCTGAATTGGTACCTAATTGTAATGTCATTCCGGTAAAAATTGTAGTTTGCCCGGTACACGTATTATTTCCTGTAAAAATTACAGTACCTGTAGTTGTGCCTCCACCACCTATTTCTAGTGTTCCGGTACCCGAAATAACACCGGCATATGTAATCGTATTTGTTCTTCTGAATTGCAGTATAGCATTATTGGTTATATTGCTTACCACACTTCCTGTAGTTCCGTTACTTCCAATACGCAATATTCCCTCGCTTACAACAGTTTCTCCTGTATATGTATTAGCTGCAGAAAGTGTTAAATTTCCGGCAGCAATTTTTGTAATTCCACCTGTTCCACTTATTACCCCTGCAATACTAAAAGTTACAGAATTTGAAATAGTAATAGTTCCCGAAATTGAGACATTTCCGGCAATTGAAGAATTTCCTCCGGTATTATTGTCACTAAAAATAGTACCGCCATTTTGAACAGTTACATTATTGTTTAATGTAACACCCGCTCCCCATGCTATTAACCCCAAAATACCGGCAGAATTAACGGTATACGTTCCCGAACCTGAGGTTGCACAATTATTTTCCAGAAATAAATATGAATTATCAATAACGATAGTTCCATTATTTACTACCGGAATATTTACAAAATAAACCGAATTAGCATTTTGTTTTGTAAGGGTAACTCCCGAATTGATAGTAACACCGGCATCTGCAAGTCCATTATTTCTAACATCCCACCTGCCGCTACCACCAATAGTACTTGTAGCCGTAACTGTTAATTTTTGTATTGCATAAATATTTGTTGCTCCATTATTTACAATAGAACCACCCGATAAAACAAACGCCTCGGTTCCTAACGAATAACCATTAATATCAAATATTGCTCCTGTGTTTATTGTTGTTCCTGATGCTGCTGTTCCTAATGCAGCATCATTTCCTGCTCTCAACGTTCCTCCTGATACAGTAGTACTACCGGTATACGTATTTGCTCCATTCAGAGTAAACATGCCCGAACCCGATTTTACAATACTTATCGATTGTGTTCCATTTTGTATAACTCCAGTCATAGCACAATCGGTTGTATTATTCATAGTAAAAACAGATGCTGTTGCTCCATTATTTGTAATAGTAAACGTATTGGCAGAAACCTCTTCGGTAATACCGGTAATAGTTTGATTAAATCCATTTAAATCAAATGTTGTATTTCCCCAACTTTTTTGAACCGTAAGTGCTACTGAAGTATTAATACCGTTGTTTGCCCCAATTGATAATGTTCCGTTCCCAAATAAAATAGAATTATATGAGCCCCCACCGCTAAAACGCACATCACCTGAGCGAATGCTTATATACACCGATGAAGTTACCGAACCCGAAATGAGTAATCTATTTGCCCCGGTACCTGCAACTAAATGTCCGCCATTAGTTGTAAGGGCATTTATGGTAAGAGTGCCCTGCAATGTACCTCCGGTAAGTGCCTGAATTGCGCCATTTCCAATTCCGGGTGACACACCGGTATTTATAGTTATAGCATTAGATAACGTAATGCCAGTATTAAGAACTAACTGATTTGCACCTGTATTTATATTTACAGCACCTGTTCCAAATGCATTATTGTGATTGGCTTGAATTATACCTCCATCTATATCTGTTTGTCCGGTAAAAGTATTGTTATTTGAGAGAATAAGTGTTCCTGTTCCTTCTTTTTTAAGACTTACTGTATACGCAGTGCTTTCTGAAATAACTCCCGAAACGGTTATGTTTCCACTACCGGTAAAAATAAATGTTCTATTTACATTTATAGTATTTGTTACATTTCCTGTAAGTATTAATGTTCCTGATTGCGATTCAATAGAATATGAGCCACCGGTATTTGTAATTTGAATTGCTCCATTCCATGTATTTGCTCCTGAAATGTTACTTAAAAAAACAGGGTTAGTCGTTTTTCCTGCTGTTTGGAGTGTTATAGCATTGCTTATAGAAATACCACCTGTTAATTCTATTCGTTGTGTTGCACCGTTTGACCCCTGCAAAATTACATTTTTGGCAGATGTACCTAAGGCATTATTATGAGCCAATCGCAGTGCACCACTATTAGCTGTACCGGTAGGAAATGTTACATTACCCGTAAAAGAATTATTGCCCGATAACGTTACTGTTCCCGAACCAACTTTAGAAATAGCAATAGCCCCCGAAATAACCCCTGTATAAGTTGTGTTTGTATTTAAACTACCTATTTGTAATGTTTTTTCGGTTCCGGTATTAGTTATTGTTGAACTTCCGCTTGCTGCTAAACTACCTACTGTCAAAGCATATCCATTCATATTAAGCGAAGCTGTTCCATTCAATACAAATGCACCTGCAAACGTTACATCACTACCCAACGTGCATGAATGTCCGGTTTGAACTATAAAAATATCGGCAGTATTGGTAAAATTTGCAGGTGAAGTTCCTGAACCATCTGTGCCGGTTTTCCAATTGGTGGTAACCGAGAGATTTGAACTGTTTATAGAATAATAGGTTGCAGCTTCGAGTGAAACACTCAAAACAAGCAAAAACAATATTACTACAAATGGTTTTGTATTCATAGGACAAAATATCTTTTAATTTGTCTATACTATTCTTCTGCCCTCAACTCTGTTTGATAGATATATTACATCTTAAACAGTTTAATCTCTTCACATTGAACGAATTATTTTAATTGTTAAAAATACACTTTGTATAAAAAAAAAAGCAATATTTTTGATAACTTTTTTTTAACATTACTCGTACACTTCATTTTTTTTATTTTTTTATTGCTTTAGTGTTTTTTTTACACTAAATTTGTAATGTATTACCTTTTTCTAAAAAAAATAATGAAACATCGTATCCGTAATTTATTGTTGATTAGTGTATTATTATTTTTATCAATTACGGTATTTTCTCAACGACAAATGGAAAATCTCGATCGTGGCGTTTTTGCTATACGTTCGGGAACAGGTAATTTAGTTAGTTGGCGTTTGTTAGGTTTAGAGTATAAAACAAATATTGGATTCAACTTATATCGCAATGGCACCAAGGTAAATGCTACTCCAATAACTACCAAAACAAATTATTTTGATGCAGGTGCTGCAACTACAGCTCAATATTATGTGCGAGCAGTTGTAAACAACGTAGAACAACCAGCTTCGAAAACTGTTTCGGTTCTTAATGCAAAATTTTTACGTATTCCTCTCAATGTACCTGCCGGAGGTACAACACCCGATGCCGTAGCATACACATATTCTCCCAACGATTGTTCGGCAGGTGATGTGGATGGTGACGGAGAATATGAAATTATTGTAAAATGGGACCCTTCAAATTCCAAAGATAATTCACAAAGTGGATATACCGGTAATGTATACCTTGATGCATACAAACTAAATGGCACATTTTTATGGCGCATAGATTTAGGAATCAATATACGTGCAGGTGCACACTACACTCAGTTTATGGTATACGATTTAGATTGCGACGGTAAAGCAGAAATTGCATGTAAAACTGCTCCCGGTACCAAAGGTGGCGATGGTCAATTCTTAAAAAAAGGACCTGCAGCAAGCGATAACGATGCTGCCGATTATAGAAATACTTCGGGTTATATTTTATCCGGTCCCGAATATCTTACAATTTTCAACGGACAAAGCGGAGTCGAAATGCAAACGATATATTATAATCCACGCAGACACCCAACTACCGAAAATCCTACTGCAACACAACTCAATACAGAATGGGGTGACAATTATGGTAATAGAGTTGACCGATTTTTGGCAGGTGTAGCATACCTCGACGGCAAAAAACCAAGTATTGTTTTTACAAGAGGATATTATACGCGAACAGTGTTAGTTGCATTTGATTGGAATGGTACAAATATCACTCAAAAATGGATATTTGATACCGGCAACAATGCGTCAAATGCATATTACGGACAAGGGAATCATAATTTAGCTGTTGGCGATTTAGACGGTGATGGGTTTGATGAAATTCAATTTGGAAGCATGGCTGTAGATCACGATGGTAAAGGTTTATACACAACAGGATTTGGACATGGCGATGCAAGACATTTATCGGATATGGATCTGTCACGGCCGGGACTTGAATTTTTTTCGCCTCACGAAGAAGCAAACGGAACTACCAAACCCGGTGTTGATTTGCGAGACCCCAAAACAGGACAAGTATTGTGGAGAAAAGAAGCTGCTGCAGATATTGGACGAGGTATTTGTATAGATATTGACCCAAATTACTATGGCTATGAATGTTGGGCTTCGGGTAACTTAGGTGTGTACAACATAAAAGGTGATTTGATTTACACCAATTTCCCCCAATCTACCGGAGGAAGTCAATCAATCAACTTTGGTATATGGTGGGATGGCGATTTGCTTCGCGAAATTTTAGATAAAGTAGTAATCAACAAATTTAACTATACTTCAAAAGCTACCGACAGATTGTTTACTGTATACAACGAAGGTGGCGCAAGTGATATAAACGGTACAAAATCAAATCCTTGTTTAGTAGCCGATATTTTTGGTGATTGGCGTGAGGAAGTAATTTTTAGAGCAGCTACAAACGACGCATTACTTTTATTCCCAACCACCTATGAATCAACAGAAATGCTGTATACACTTATGCACGACCCTACATATAGACTTTCTATTGCATGGCAAAATGTGGCATATAATCAACCACCCAATCCGGGTTTTTATTTAGGTGCAGGAATGCCTGCTGCTCCGGTTCCAAATATTGTATATGTAAATGCGGGTACAACTCCTGTAAACGACTGTAATGGCACACCCAACGGTTCGGCGTATATTGATAGTTGTGGCACATGTGTAGGCGGTACTACCGGCAAAACCCCTTGTGTAAAAGATTGCAATAATGTGTGGGGAGGAAGTGCAACTATAGATATTTGTGGTGTTTGCGTTGGAGGTACTACCGGCAAAACAGCTTGCAGTACAATTCAAGCAGAAACTTCGTGTAATTATGTTGGAACTATCGATAACAATAATGCAGGATTTACAGGTTCAGGTTTTGTAAATGTTTCGAACCAAATAGGTTCTCATGTAACTATTTCGTGCAAAGCTGCCACTGCAAAAACAGAAACTATCTATATTCGCTATTCAAATGGTACTACAGCAACACGTAATTGCGAAATAATGGTAAACAATCAAGCAGTAGTTGCAAATCAAAGTTTTGCATCAACTACCAATTGGACTACGTGGACTACAATTCCTATTACAATACAAGCAAAACAAGGAATAAATACCATAAAAATTACATCGCTTACCGCTGATGGCGCACCAAACATAGATGCTATAGGTGTAAGCTCAAATATTACCGAAGTTTTATGTTTAACTCAGACTATTCAACTTGTACAAGGGTGGAATTTACTATCAATGTATATACAACCTGCAGATTCTACAATAACAAGTATTTTCGCAGGAAAAGATGTACAAGAAATTAAAAATGCATCTGCTTTTTGGCTCAAAGGACAAAACGTAGCATTTAATTCACTCAATACTATGTCGGCAGGACAAGGATATTTAGTGAAAATAAATGCGGCTACATCAATTTCAATTACCGGTGTGCCTCTTTCGGCCCCCGCACAATATCCTGTAAATACGCTAAAAGCAGGATGGAATTTACTTGGTTGCCCATATCAAAATACTACTCCATTTACCAATCACTTTAATGCAACCAATTGTCAAATCATAAAAAATTTCGAAGGATTTTGGCAACCCGGGGGAACTACCAATTCTATTACCAACTTTGAACCGGGTAAAGGATATTATATTAAAAAATAATTCCTTATGAAAGCAATATTAGTAAGTATATTCCTAATAATAAGCTCAATAAGTTTTAGTCAAAAACAAATTTATATTCCTACATTTATTACAAATACAGGAATGAATTTGAACGATCCTGCAAGTCAATGGTGTTATGCTCGAAGTACTGAAACCGAAAATTGGATAATTTTTTGGGAAGCAGGATTTGGAAACGACCCATCGAAAGCTACCGGAAATTATACCGTTAATATGGAAGCACTTAAAATATGTGCTGAAAAAAGTTTTCTTCATTTTCGCGATTCTTTACGTATGGTTGTAAAAGGTTCGTCGGTTACAGATACATACAAACAAATGATTTTTATATTGTACAGCACCGAATGGGCTGCCTATGGTTCGGGGCAAGACAATAAAGTAGGAACACTGCATGTAAATCCTGCAGCTGCTAATATTGCAGTTGTTTTGGCTCATGAAATTGGCCATTGTTTTCAATATCTTACCGGTTGCGATTCGCCTCTTGGCGGCTATCGATATGGATTTGGACCTAATGCAAGCGGCGGTAATGGTTTTTGGGAGCAATGTGCACAATGGAAAGCATTCAAAGCATATCCAAATGAACAATTCAAAGCTCATGATTTTACACAATATATTCAGTACAATCACCTCAATATTCTTCACGAAACCCCACGATATGCCAATTACTTTCTTCCCGATTTTTGGACATTCAAACAAAATCAATATTTTATTGGCAGATTGTGGCGAGATTCTCGCAAACCCGAAGATCCGGTTGAAACATATAAACGACTTACAGCTATAAATCAAGAACAATTCAACGATCAAATGTATGAGCATGCTGCTCGTTTAACCACATGGGATATACCTTCGATACGAGAATATGGTGCAAATTATATTTTCTCGCGCAAACAAGTACAAATGACCCAGTCTGCCAATAATTATTGGACAATAGATTCTGTGGTATGTATAGAAAATTATGGTTATAATAGCATTCAACTCAATGTGCCAACTTCAGAAACCACTGTAAATGTTACATTCAAAGGTTTAGCTGGCACAGCCGGGTTTCGTTCGCTCAATGTTACTAAGGCCGGTTGGCGATTTGGATTTGTAGCATTGCTCAACGATGGCACACGGGTATATAGCGATATGGCAACTGCAAAATATACCAATGGTATGAATCCTACAACAACACTTTCATTTCGCTGTCCAAACAATTGCAAAGCTTTGTGGCTTGTAGTTTCAGGTGCACCACAAGAACACTGGCGACATGCATGGGATGATGACAATTCAAACGACGAACAATGGCCATATCAAGTGCAGTTTACCGAAACAAATCTGTTCGGATTTTATACCAATACTATTCATAATGAATCTCTTGCGTATACTTTATATATGCAACCTATGACCGATTATACACCTACACCGGTAACACTCGACCGCAATAAAATTTGCCATGCTTTTGCTATGCCTCCCGATAGTATTGCAAAATTATTAGGAATAGCTATTCGGTATTATGGTGTAAATCCCGATGGCACGCTCAATGCAAATTCTACAGCTACGGCTCCCGGACATTGGTACAATAAATCAGGGCAAACAGTGGCATGGGGTACCAATTCGTTTGTATTCTCCGAATTATCATTGCAAAATCTTATTGCAAAAATCGGTCAATATCCCAACAAATTAGTTGTTGGAGATGTTATTACTATTCGTCAGGCTCTTATATATACGAAAAGCGCGAATGAAACAGCTCGCATTGATCTTTCATTTACAATTATAATTTCGCCTCCGCCAATTACACAAACAATTCAGTTACAAAAAGGATGGAATTTAATTTCATTGTTTGTTCGTCCTGTAGATTCCACTATTACATCTATTTTTGCAGGAAAAGATGTGCAAGAAATAAAAACCGCTTCTGCTTTTTGGTATAAAGGGCAAAACCTAGCATTTAATTCACTCAATACTATGTCGGCAGGACAAGGATATTTAGTGAAAATGAATGCGGCTACATCAATTTCAATTACCGGTGTGCCTCTTTCAGGCCCCGCACAATATCCTGTAAATACGCTAAAAGCAGGATGGAATTTACTTGGTTGCCCATATCAAAACACTACTCCATTTACCAATCACTTTAATGCAACCAATTGTCAAATCATAAAAAATTTTGATGGATTTTGGCAACCCGGGGGAACTACCAATTCTATTACCAATTTTGAACCGGGTAAAGCATACTATATTAAGTTATAAAGTTTGACTACTCTATCTTTTTAGCAATAAATAAAAAATCGAATTCTTCAGCAGAAAATGGAGGATATATTTTTTGACTTACACCTTCTGAATTTGTTGTAAACTGCAAAATCCCCTCATTTATTTTTGTAATTTTTTCTTGTGATTTACGAGTAGAATACCAGCTAATTTCATAGCTCATTGAAGGCAATAAATCATACATTATAACATACTCTCCCACTAATACATTTGGATTTTTATAATCTATTAGTATTGGCTTTTTTGTATAATCATCATCTTTGGGATATAGTAAAGAATCTGAAACCTCATTTGCCCAATAATGAGAACGATTATGAACCCATCCAAGAATAATTTGTTTTGAAGAATCACATAAAGCAAATTGTTCTACCAAAGAAAAAAGAGTATCATATAAAGGCACATTATATAATTCTTTTGATTCAAATTGAGGAAAACGTTGTGGCGAAAATTGAAGATAATTATAATTATAAATATGCAATGAATCTAAAATATTCAAATAATCATTTAGTAATTTATTATACCACACATATGAACTCCTAACATCTCCTTCTTGTGACATATAAACATTCCAATAATATTGCACAGCCGCTCCTGCCCCTCCCGAAAAAACAGTAGAAAACAATCTGTTTTTATACAGCAAATCACTTTGTGCATCAATATTACCATACGAATCATTTCCACCTGTTTCATCAATAATAACCGGTTTTTTAAATAAATTCCATTCATTCTGAACTCGAGAATATAATGCTACCAAATCATGATTTCTATTTTTTCCGTAATAATGAATTGTTGTAACATCTATATTATCTAATGCAAACACATATGGAAATGAATCAAATCCGGCAAAATTCGTTGTTACAATTATTGGATATTGCAAATCCTCAGTTATATAGTTAGCAATATCAGAAACCCAATTATATATAATTTCAGATGATAATTTTTGATTCTTATAAACAATTTGATCTATCTCATTTATAATTTGATACATACAAAATGATGTGCTATATCCCCATCGTGAATATATATATCTAATTCTTTGTTTATATATTTCACGAGCAACATCGGAAGTAAATACATCTAAAGGGTTTCTAATTCCTGATATATATTGATACGGATTTAAATCCCAACTTATCACATAAGGGCCAAACGAATCTCCAATTATCTGAAAATAGATATTATTTTTTTCTGCAAAATGTAATAATGTATCAAATTCAAACATATACGGTTGTCGTTGATTATAATTTAAAATTTTATCAAATTCAGGTGCCGAAGTATAACTTCCTACTAAAGCAACTCTAATAAAATTACAGTGAGCCCCGGCTGCTTGCACAAAATATTTAAAATACTGTTTATAATGTGTTACCGAATAATTATTAAATAAAGGTGAACTTCTTGGTACAATTTGGGGATGAGGAATATTTAAGCCAATTAATACCATTGTTTTGTTTGTATTTGTATATTCAAGATATGCATTATTTTTTTTTGCAATTATATACCCCGGAGATGTTTCATTGGGTAGGCATACAAATGAAAATGCAATAAACTCAATTTGCATTTGCATAGATTGTATTTTCATAATAACCTTTGCTGTCCATAGACCTATTAAATCTGTTGAGAAACGGACCAAAAATTTTGGGTTACCTATAGGTATCCATTGCAAACTATCATTGGTATAAGAATAGTTTTGATAATAAAATCCATACCGCTTTATTTGAACACTACTTTGATGAGTAAATACTATTTCTACACTTATATCATGTGCATTATATGGATTGATTCCCTTATATGAGGTGAGAGCATATGCCGGATTTATTGAATTAGAATCAGAAAAAAACTCATTAATTTGTTGCTGCACAGTGTCCGGAATAGAAATTCCACATTCAAACTTTGTGTATTGCAACACCGTTTTAGGATATTCTAATAAAGATTCATGAGCAATTATAATATTTTGTGCTATCAATTGATTAGCAAATAACCAACTGAAACAAAAAAAATAAATAAAACGCACATAAAATTTCATACCATGCAATTATATTCTATATTTACTTTACTAATATAATTCAAAACTAATAGAATTTATGATTAAAACAAACCTGCATACTATTACACTTACACATATAAATCTTGATGCCGAAGGAATTCATATACTTGCACCTTGCACTATCAAATCTCAAAATAATACCGAAGCCTATCTAATAATTGACACCGGTGCTTCTAAATCAGTATTTGATACAACATATTTACACAATAATGATTATGTAGAAATTGAAACAGAAAGTATAGAGTCGTCACATATTACTGATATGATTTCGGGTACTATTATAAAAATTCACAGTATATGTATTGACAATAGAGATTATTTTGATTTTGAAGCTTTATCAATGTCTCTTTCTCATATTAATTCTATTTATTCTCAATTTGTTTCAAAGCCTGTGATAGGTCTTATTGGCGGAAATTTTCTGCAAAAATATAATGCAGTAATTTCATATTCAAATATGACTTTACAATTATTGTAATGCTTATATTTTCTGCATCTTTTCTAAAATTTCATTTCGTTGAATAGGTTTAGCAATATAATCATGACAACCTGCATTCAGAGCTTCTTCTTTATCTTCTTCAGAGGCATATGCAGTTTGAGCTATTATATGAATTTTAGGATATGCAATTCGAATATTTTTAGCAATTTCATGTCCCGACATACCGGGTAATCGTATATCTATTAAAGCTATATCAATATGCTTATTAGCAAGTATCTTGAAAGCTTCTGCCCCATCTTTAGCCACAAACACCTTGTTTACAATAGATTGCAATAAATTCTCTAAAAAAACAACATTTGTTATTTCATCTTCAACTATTAATACCGATAAAGAGTGTAATGTTGTTTTTTCTTTATGTTTAATTTCAACCTTTTCTTTAACTTCATCAGGCACCTCATAAGGGAATGTAACAAAGAATATAGTTCCTTTTCCTAATTCAGATGATACATGAAT
>JAJUFK010000273.1 GCA_029266015.1 Bacteroidota bacterium | reverse complement strand
ATGCACCATATTATACATTATGAATATAAAATATCATAATTTTACCGCATTATTATATTACCCTATATTTTATGGAATTTACAGTATTAGAAATTGCAAATTTTTTACAAGGTACCGTTGAAGGTGATGCTCAAGCAAAAGTATCAAAATTATCAAAAATAGAAGAAGGTGAACCCGGTTCAGTTTCATTTTTGGCTAACCCCAAATATACTCCATATATATATACCTCAAAAGCTACTGCTGTAATCTGTAATAAAACATTTGTTCCCGAACAAGAAATTACAACTACTCTTATTCGTGTAGACGATGCATATTCTTCATTTGCAAAACTATTAGATTTATATACCAAACAACAACAAACCAAAAAACCAAAAATTTCGCGTAAAGCAAATATTCATCGTAAAGCAAAAATTGGGAAACAAGTTTCAATAGGCGATTTTGTTTCAATTGCCGAAGATGTAACCATAGGTAATAACACTATTATTCATCCGAATGTAACTATTTACAAAGGTGTTACCATAGGTGAAAATTGCTTAATTTATGCCGGAGTTAGAATATTAGATAATTGCATAATTGGTAAAAATTGTATATTACAACCCGGAGCTATCATAGGATCTGATGGTTTTGGATTTGCTCCTATTGAAAATGGTAAATATTATAAAATTCCACAAACAGGGAATGTAATTCTTGAAGATGACGTAGAAATAGGTGCAAATGCTACCATAGATAGAGCTACAATGGGGTCTACCATAATTAGACAAGGTACCAAAATTGATAATTTAATTCAAATAGGACACAATTGTGAAATAGGTTCAAATACCGTAATTGCAGGACAAACAGGTATTTCCGGCTCAACTAAAGTTGGCTCAAATTGTATGATTGGAGGACAAACCGGAGTTGCCGGACACTTAAAAATAGGAAACAATGTTAAAATTGCCGCTAAATCGGGCATAATGATGGATGTTCCCGACAATGATTTTCAAATGGGAGCCCCTAGTTTTAATGCCAGAGAGTACAAAAAATCGTACATTCATTTTATAAATATTGACAAACTCGCCAAACGTATCAATCAATTAGAAAAAGAACTTAAAGATTTAAAAAAAGAATAACTATTACTTAACTGATATTGGTTTACACAATCGTTCTTCTACATGTGCTACCCTACCGCATTTTTTACATATAAATGCATGGTTTTCTGCTATTCCAATTATTTTTTCTAAAGAATCGGGTAATTCTTTTGCCAATTTACACATAGTCTTTGCCATAGTTTTTTTATGTGTAGACGCAAAAAATAAGAATTCATTACTTACCAATACAGAAATGCTTAAAAATATACCCAAGCATCTCTTCTGTACCTATACTGCCTGTAATAAGCCCCACATAATGCAGCACTTGTCTTAGTTCTAAACTCAACAAATCATTTGATAAACCGGTATCTATTCCCTGCAACACATGAGTAATTGCAGCATGTGCTTGCTGAAGGGCTTCATAATGTCTCATATTTGTTAATATAGCATCATCTTGAGATATTTCACCATAATGCACTTCTTGCAACAATGCTTGTATAAGACTATCAATATTACGTTTATGCTTTGCCGAAATACATATAAAATCATCATTTTCTGACAATTCTTCAAAATTATGTTTATTAAACCGTGTTTGCAATTGCTCTTCGGTTATTAAATCAATTTTGTTAACAACGATATATAATTTTTTATCGGCAGCAATTTTACGTTTAATTGAAGCAATATTTTTTTTAATGTAATTCAAAGGTGATGTAACATCTATAAGAAACAAAACAATAGATGCTGCATCAATTTTTGCAAATGTTCTGTCTATTCCTAATTGTTCTATAATATTACTGGTATCTCTTATACCTGCAGTATCCATAAAACGAAATGTTTTTCCACCTATAACCATAGTATCTTCAATAACATCGCGAGTAGTACCCGGAATATCAGATACAATAGCTTTTTCTTCATTCAAAATAGTATTAAGCAGAGTTGATTTTCCTACATTTGGTTCACCAACTATACACACAGGTATTCCTGTTTTAATAGCATTACCTATGGAAAATGATTCTAATAACTTTGCAATACGATGTTCTAAATTGTTTGCCAATTTGCGTAATTGCTCTCTATCAGCAAATTCCACTTCTTCTTCGCTAAAGTCTAATTCTAATTCTATCATAGATAGAAATTGTAATAATGCCAACCTAAGCTCTTGCAATTCTTTGGCATACCCACCTTTAATTTGCGATAATGCTAATTTATGAGATGCTGCTGAAGTTGATGCTATTAAATCGGCAACTGCTTCTGCTTGTGACAAATCCAGTTTTCCATTCAAAAATGCACGTTGAGTAAATTCACCCGGTTTTGCTAATCGAGCACCATGATGCAACAGTAATTTTAATATTTCATTTTGTATATATACAGAACCATGACAGCTAATTTCAACAGAATCTTCGCCCGTATATGAATGAGGCGCATTAAATATTGAAACTAATACATCATCTAATAATTCATTATTGTGGAGTATAGACCCATAATGTAAACTATAGCCTATATTATACCATTGTTCTGTCTTTTTTGAAGGTTTAAATATGTTTTGAATAATCTGTTTTGAATCAGAACCACTCAAACGTATTGTTGCTATTGCTCCCTTACCGGGTGCCGTAGCTATAGCACATATTGTTTCTGATTCTAAAACCATAGTTTATTTTTTTAATTTATTAGACATGTTTACAATTGGCGATTTTTGTATTTTTTCATTATTAAATTGTGGATAAAACGCATTAAACATAGCTAAAGCTCCAAATAATACTATTAACATACCGGCAACTTTATTTATCCAAAATATAATGCGAATTTTAAATAAATTGCGAAAGTATGAAACAACAGTTGTAAGAATAAACCACCAACTAATAGCTCCAAGAAATATTCCTCCTATAAGGGTGCCTGTTTGCACTATATTTTCTTTTACTACACCAAGACCTGTAAACACTAATCCAAAAAACAAAATTGTAATTGGATTTGACAATGTCAACAAAAAAACCGACATAAAATCAGTATATGGATTGGCACGTTGTATACGATATTTTTTAACTTCTTTAATTGTATCGGTAAAAAACAATCGAAATCCTAAAAATATAAGCACAATAGCTCCTCCAAACATTAAATAAAATTGTTGTGATTTAAAAAAATCAGTTAAAAATGTTAATCCAAATCCTGCTATAAAAGCAAATGAAGAATCTGCAACCGCTGCTCCAAGCCCAGAAATAAGCCCCGATCTTCGTCCCTGATGGACAGTTCGTTGTACACACAATACTCCTATAGGCCCCATAGGAATTGAAACTAAAATTCCTATAATTATACCTTCTAATAGTATTGATGATAACATGCTTAGAGTATTTATTTAATTAGGAACAATTATACTAACCCGTTGTGCATTTATAAAAAAAGTAATAAAAGTT
>JAJUFK010000288.1 GCA_029266015.1 Bacteroidota bacterium | reverse complement strand
TTTAGGTAATGGTGGACCGGGATATACTATACCTGCTGAATTTGTGCCGGGTCTTATTCATAAAAAAGGAGCTATTGCTGCAGCACGCTTAGGTGATGAGCAAAATCCTGAACAAGCATCTTCAGGCTCTCAATTTTATATAGTTCAAGGTAGAGTATGTAGTTTGCAAGAATTACAACAAATAGAAGAACAAAGAATTACTAAAATGACATATAAGGTAATTCGAGATTTTTTACAAAAGCCTGAAAATGATGCTTTACGTAATCAAATTATTGCATTGCAAAAAGATGGAAAAACCACCGAATATAATGCTCTCATTGAAGAAATTAAAGCTAAATTGCCACAAGAAATGGCTAGGATAGAATCTTTTAGATATACAGATGAACAAAAAAAAATATATACTACAATAGGCGGTACTCCTCATTTAGATTATGAATACACCGTATTTGGCGAGGTTATAGATGGATTTGATGTGATAGAAAAAATTTCGCACGTTGAAACTAAATATGATAGGCCAAGAATAAATGTAGTAATGAAAATTTCAATGATTAAATAATATACAATATGTTACAAAAAATTTCACAACTTTTAGAAATTGTAAAAGGGTTTGAAGCTCATAATAAAGAACAAGTTGAACAATTTCGTTTACAATATTTATCAAAAAAAGGCGAATTATCACAGTTGTTTGACATGTTTAAAGATGTACCTAATGACCAAAAAAAAGAATTTGGAAAACAACTTAATTTTCTAAAACAAGTTATTCAAGAAAAATATGATTTTTTGCAATCTCAATTTCAATCAACCGAAGATGTGTTGCAAGGTATAGATATAACCTTACCTGAAAATCCTATACGTTTAGGGAGTAATCATCCACTTTCTATAGTTAAAAATAGAATAATAGAAATATTCTTAAAAATTGGATTTGTTGTATCTGAAGGACCGGAGATAGAAGATGATTGGCATGTGTTTACAGCTCTCAATTTTCCTTTAGAACACCCCGCTCGCGATATGCAAGATACATTTTTTATAGAAAAAAATCCTGATGTATTGTTGCGAACCCATACATCTTCTGTTCAGGTTAGAGTTATGGAACATCAAAAACCTCCAATTCGAGCTGTATTTCCTGGTAGAGTATTTCGTAATGAAGCAATTTCTGCTCGAGCACATTGTATTTTTCATCAAATAGAAGGACTTTATATTGATACAAACGTTTCATTTGCCGATTTAAAGCAAACATTATTGTATTTTGCAAAAGAAATGTTTGGAGTTGATACGCAAATTCGTCTACGACCATCATATTTCCCATTTACAGAACCATCGGCAGAGATGGATATTTCATGCTCTATATGTGGAGGAAAAGGGTGTAACGTATGTAAATATAGCGGTTGGGTTGAAATTTTAGGTTGTGGTATGGTAGATCCTAATGTGCTTGAAAATTGTGGTATTGATAGTAAAATATATACAGGTTTTGCTTTTGGTATGGGGGTAGAACGTATAACAATGCTTAAATATCAGATTAAAGATATTCGATTGTTTTTTGAAAATGATATTCGATTTTTAAGGCAGTTTGAAGCTGTATTGTAATACATTGAAACATTTTTTGCGTAACAGTGTTATTCTTTACAATAACTCAAAATATTTGATTATTTACATACCTGATATATATGGTTTAAAAATTTTACTGTTACTTCTAAAGAATAGGTAAAAAAAAACTATTTTTGACTTCAAATTATAATTGTTAATGGAAAAAATACTTATTTTAGATTTTGGTTCTCAGTATACACAGTTGATAGCCAGAAGGATTCGAGAGTTAAATGTGTATTGTGAAATTGTGCCATTTCACAAAATTCCTAAAATAGATTCTACAATTAAGGGAGTAATTTTATCTGGAAGTCCTTATTCGGTAAATGATACTGATGCACCTATGCCAAATCTTGATTTTTGTAAAGGAAAATTGCCTGTATTGGGTGTGTGTTATGGTGCACAACTTATGGCAAAGCAATTTGGTGGAAACGTGCAACCGTCAAAAACAAGAGAATACGGAAGAGCTCATCTTACATATATTGAAACTAATAATATTTTATTTCAAAGTATTCCTCATAATTCACAAGTGTGGATGTCGCATGGTGATACTATTACCGAAATTCCTTCAAATTACGAAATTATAGCAAGCACCGAAGACGTAAAAGTTGCCGCATATCACATTCAAGGCGAACAAACCTTTGGAATACAATTTCATCCAGAAGTATATCATTCTACCGATGGCGCAACACTATTGAAAAACTTTATTGTAGAAATTTGTAAGTGTTCTCAATCGTGGACGCCCGATTCGTTTATAGAATCTACAATTGCCGAACTTAAACAAAAACTTGGAAATGATAAGGTTGTATTAGGATTATCAGGTGGAGTTGATTCGAGTGTTGCAGCTGTATTATTACATAGAGCAATAGGCAAAAATTTAATTTGTATTTTTGTTGATAATGGAGTATTACGTAAAAACGAATTTGAATCGGTTCTCGAACAATATAAAGTATTAGGATTAAATGTGATAGGGGTAAATGCAAAAGACCAATTTTTGGATAAACTCGAAGGAGTTTCAGACCCCGAAACAAAACGAAAAATTATAGGTGGTACCTTTATAGAAGTATTTGACCAAGAAGCACATAAACTCGAAGATGTAACATGGTTGGCGCAGGGTACTATATATCCCGATGTTATAGAATCGGTTTCGGCTACCGGAGGACCGAGTGCAACAATTAAATCGCACCATAATGTAGGCGGGTTGCCCGATTTTATGAAACTTAAAATTGTAGAACCATTACGATTATTATTTAAAGATGAAGTTCGTAGAGTAGGCAAGGCTTTACAAATACCTACCGATATTTTGGCACGTCATCCTTTCCCCGGTCCGGGATTAGCAATTCGTATTATAGGCGAAGTTACTCGCGAAAAAGTAGCTATATTACAAGAATGTGATGCTATTTTTATAAACGGACTCAAAACTCATGGACTATACGACAGTGTGTGGCAAGCAGGTGTTATGCTGTTACCTGTGCAATCAGTGGGAGTAATGGGTGATGAACGTACGTATGAAAGTTGTGTAGCACTTCGAGCCGTAAGCTCTACCGA
The DNA here is from genome assembly GCA_029266015.1 of Bacteroidota bacterium. Lineage (GTDB taxonomy): Bacteria > Bacteroidota > Bacteroidia > Bacteroidales > UBA1715 > MWCJ01. The sequence continues at coordinate 101 of JAJUFK010000288.1, read as the reverse complement.
TGGTATGACTGCCGATTGGTGTCATTTACCGTATGAATTTTTAGCAAAAATGTCGAATGAAATTATCAACAAGGTAAAAGGTGTAAATAGAGTAGTGTATG
>JAJUFK010000131.1 GCA_029266015.1 Bacteroidota bacterium | reverse complement strand
CCCGTCAAAAGCCACATCAACCCCTACTTCATTTTGACCATAGGTTCCTATAGTAATACTCGATGCTTTAAGTGAACCTCCTTTGACTGAAGATGCCGAACGTACTTGTGAGAATGCCATGGTTTCGGTAGCGGTTATTTTGCCTTTTGACGGTCCGTCGTATGCACTTTGATATACTATTGTAGTGCTACCTGCATTTATATTACCATTTACTGTTATATCAGCATTTGAACCTATTTCAATTGTAGCAGGCCAATTCATAGTAGCTCCTGTTTCTACGGTAACTTTAGAATTTATTTCAATATTGTTATTAACAGTAAATGTACCACCGCTATTTACGGTAACAGTTCCCGTGGTTACTACATCAATATTTGCTGTTACGGTATTTCCATTACATATCACCACATTATCGGTTACTGTAGGATACACACCTGCACCAACTGCAGCTCCACCACACCCTTCGGTAGACCAAGTAGTATTAGAATTCCAGTTTCCGGTTGCTCGAGAATAATAGGTAATACGCGATGCGGCAATGATTGTTTGTAACCCACCGGCAGAAATACTGCCTGAAATTGAGGCACAAGCAAACGATATATCGCCCGTAGCTATAGCACTTGCTTGAATTGTTCGCGATATTACAGCCGATGGACTTATATCGGTAGTAATCCAAAAATATCCGGTAGCTCCTGCATTTATTTGTTGCGAAAGCGATGCAAAAGTATGAGAACCTGTTCCTAACGAAGTGGTGATTGTAGTTCCAATTTGCGAAGCAGAAGCAAGATTATTTGATGTATTATACCATAATTTGAAATTTGAAATATCGGTTGAGACATACGTACCCGAAGTGCTAAATACTATTTGTGAAACGGTAGCATTTGCAGTAGTTACAGCTATAGTAAATGCAGAAATTGCATGTTTTACCGTAGCTTGCTCTACATTTGCAGTAGCAATTTGACTAGCCGAAGCTAAAATTGCAACAGGCTGTGGTGTAACAGTTCCACTACACGACACATCTTGCTGAGTTGCTCCGGTGCTTGTATGTGTTATAATTTCTCCATTATATGAATTTGCTGACAATCCGGCTTTAAGTCGCACATAAATAGTAGTATTTGAAACTACTCCGCCGGAATGAGTTAGCGTATGCGAAGAGTAAAAATTCACATTATCAGTTGACACTTCGTAATTTGTTGGTGCAGTTATAACAATATTTGCAATTAAATTATTACCACTTACCATATATGATAATGAAGAAGATGGCCCTGTTGACTGGCAATATGTAAAGCCTGTTCGTGTAGTTTCTGATACAATAATAGTTGGATCGGGCGAAGCAGGAACCAATTCTCCGGTCCCAAGAATAATTGCCGGCTGAGAATAGCCCGCAAAACTAATTTTAGCAAGTTGTGAAGCGGATAAACCTCCTACTCCAACCATAATTTTACCAGCAGTACCCGAAGCTCCCGCAGTTCCTGTCCAACCGGTGATTGTTAATAATGAGCCTGCCCAAGTAACGGCACTACTATTGGCAAAAGTAAGCGTGTGATTACCTGTTCCCAATGCTATTACAGAATTATTATTAAGATTTAATGTTCCTACTGTTTCAGAATACCCTGTAGAACTTCCGGTACTAAATGTACCACCATCAAGTACCATATTACTGGAATTTGAAATTCTATCGGCAGCTCCTAATTGTAATGTACCTGCAGTAATTGTAGTGGTTCCGGTATACGTATTATTTCCGGAAATAGTAACGGTACCGCCACCGGTTTTTGTAAGAGTACCCGAACCGGTAGTAATAGCACCACTTATAGACATAGTGCCTTCTGAGTATAATGTAAGATTTTGATTGGTAGCCGTTATGGTATTAGTCAAATTAAGCGTAGCCCCCGAACGAGCACCAATAGTTGTAGCTCCCTGCAAAGTAATAACTCCACCATAGGTATTTGTATTCGACACATTGTCTAATGCACCGTATGTTCCGCCTCCCGTACCCGTAAGACTAAGAGCCTCGGCTCCTATTGAAATTGTTTGACCAAGCATTAATCGTTGACCGTTTGTAACTGTAGTCCCCGAAGCTGTAGTTCCTAACGCGCTACTATTTGCCGCATACAATATTCCTGCATTTATGGTAGTTGCTCCTGTATATGTATTTGCGCCATTTAAACGCATTCTACCAGCGCCTTCTTTTGTAATTGAAAAAGCGCCACTTATAACTCCAGATAATACCACATCGTCCCAATCAGAACCATCGGCTACAGTAAATGTTCTATTATTACCCAATGCTATATTTGGTGCTATAGTGGTAGTAGCTCCGGAACCCGTAAATGTAACATTTCCACCTAACGTAATAGTTCCCGAACCTGTTATTTGTGACGACAATGCCAAACTAATACTAGTAGGTGTACCTAAATTATACGAACCTAATGCGAGGGTTGCCCCTGCAGCAATTGATAAAGCACCATTTACTGTAAGATTGTTTGCTGCTGTTTGCGTACCACTTGTATTAGATAATGTAAGATTACCATAATTTACTGCAGAAATTGTTTGTCCACCGGTAGCATTTGCATAATCTACCGTTAAACTCGACAATGAAATGGTTGATAATGTATATTGTGAAGAAAAATCGGCTGTAGCACTAGTTCGAGTAACTTTTACAGTACCTGTTCCCGAAAGAGAACCTGTACCGCTTATAACCACTGCCCCAGAAGGCGTAAGTGTACCATTTACTCGCAAAGTACCCGCTATAGCTCTACTTGTTCCAAATGTACAACTATGACCGCTTTGAACTTCAAAAATACTACACGCATTTGTAAAATCAGAAGGATTAGAACCTGTACAATTAGTATTTGTCCACCAGTTTGCAACATTCGATAAATCGGCACCATTACATGAATAATATGTAGTTGGAGCATTTATAGTTGAACCGCTTATAGTGAAAGCTCCGGCACTTACAGTAGGTGCTGCACCACAATTCCTGTCGAATGTAGTGGTAATAGTAACTGTACCACCTCCACTTTTGGTAAACGATGAACTAGCTTGGCGAAAACGTGGGATAGAACCTAATGAACTGTTATTGTTTGCTGTTAATGATGAACCATTAAAAATAACCCAACCTGTTCCGGTACATTTTATAGATTCCTCACCTCCATTTTTACTACCTATCGATATTGACCCTTGAATTGTTAGGTTACCATTGGTAAATGCAATATAAGCATTTCCCTGCCAATCACCAATTGTATAATTGCCACCTATAGTTGCATTTCCTGCTCCTACATTAATATAGGCAGCATTAGACAATTGCAAATCACCCGAAATACTAAGATTTCCACCACCGGTATTTATCCATGCATTACTTGACGACAAGGTAATTCCTCCTGAAGATATGGTAAAATTACCACCATTAGTAGAAAGAGTACGTGAAGAGTTTGAATAGGCATTTGTTATATTGTAATCATATCCGGTTGTACTTATATTTGTATTACCGCCAAACGAAAATGTTGCTGCTGTTATTGATTTAGTTCCTGAGGTTTCAACAGCAGATATGGTTCCATTTTCAACTATCGATAAAGTTCCTGTAACGGTAAGATTAAAATTATTAAGTTGTAAAGTTACACCTTGCGAAATAGTAAGATTTACAACAGTAATATCTTCGGTTAAGGTGTATGTTGGGCTCCAACCCTGAAATGTAAGATTATCGGCAGATGTATATGCTGTGCCTCCCGCCGATGTAGCCGACACATTGTAATTTGAATTACCGGCTGTAATATTGGCACTTTGAGTTGTGTGAACAAACAAGACACTAAAAGCACTCACTAAAACTATTTTTAGAATCATGCTCAAATTCAAATATTTTAGTTGTGTTTTCATATCTCCTATAATACGTTTTCGTATTACCCCCATTTTTTGTAGAACATGTCTGTTTTTTTATTCATGTTATATTTATTACTATTTTATTATACGATATTGTAGTGCATTCAAGTTTCACTTTTTCTATATTTTTTATTATCAATCGTTTATGTGTGATTTTAGTCACATAAAAAAAATATATCCGTAAAAACATAAATACGTATGCAAAATTTTTATATTAAATCACAAAAAAAGAAATAAACAACTAAATTTCAATCAATTAAAAAAATTAATTAAAATTATTATTGAATAAATTAAAAAAAAGTAGAAAGAGCATTGTAAAAATAATTTTAACATACTATTTTTGTAACAATTAAAATATACTATTAATAAGATGAGTCAAAATATAGAACAACTTGTTGTTAGATTACAAGAAAAAATAAAAATTTTAACATCAATGTATACTATATTACAACAACAAAATGGTGAATTACAAAAAAATAACAAAGAATTACATACAACAATAGAACAACAAACAAATACAATAAAAGAATTAGAACGGAATTATAAAAATTTACAAATAGCAAAAGCAGTATCCCAAACGGGAGGCGACACAAGTGAAGCCAAACGAAAAATTGAGGAAATTGTACGAGAAATAGATACATGTATTGCATTATTAAATAAATGAGTGAAAAATTATCAATAAAGCTAAGAATTCTTGAACGTAATTATCCATTACTTATAGAATGGAAAGAAGAAGAAAAACTTCGGGAAGCAGCAAAACGAATAAACGATTTAGTAATTCGTTTTAAGCAACACTATACCGACAAAGACAATCAAGATTTATTAGCAATGGTAAGTTTACAATTTGCAAGTAAATTACTCGATTTAGAAGGGAATCAAAATACAGAAAATTTTGAGACCCGTATAGAACAAATGTGTGAAGAACTTGATGAATTTATAAAAATAAATACATAGAAATAAAAAATATAGCTCGTATTAATTTCTTAAATAATGTGAAAACTCAACGTTTACACTAAACCGGAGAACGTTACGACTATTGATAACAGGCCTCAACGCTTCGGCGTTTTTTTGAATCAAAAAACAGTGGAAGTTAGATATAGTTTACACTCCAAACCCTGTATTTTGGGGTTTTCTACAATTTTAAGATTTTGATACGAGCTTTTTGTATATATATAACTAACTTAAACTAAACAACACGTATGGAAATACTAATTTATTCAACACTTTCCTTTATTATAGGAGCAGCACTTACATTAGTGCTGCAAAAAACATTACTACAGGCAAAAGCTAAGTCAATAATAAGTGAAGCCGAAAAAGAAGCAGAAGTAATAAAAAAAGACAAAATGCTGCAAGCAAAAGAAAAGTTTTTACAACTGAAAGCTGAACATGAAAAAGTAATAAATGAACGTAACAACAAAATACTACAAGGTGAAAACAGAATTAAACAAAAAGAAGACAGTTTGCGATTGAAGTTAGAAGAAATTCAACGAAAAGAAAAAGAAATAGATACAAAAAAAGAACAACTTACAAATCAAATTCAAATAAACGAACGAAAAACCGAAGATTTAGAACGAGCTCACAAACAACAAATTGAGCAATTAGAAGCTATTTCGGGACTTTCGGCTCAAGAAGCAAAAGACCAGTTGATAGAAACTTTAAAAGCCGAAGCAAAAACAGAAGCTATGTCGCTTATAAATGAAATAATGGACGAAGCTAAAATGACTGCCAACAAAGAAGCAAAAAAATTGGTAGTTCAAACAATTCAACGAACAGCAACAGAACATGTAGTAGAAAATTCGGTATCGGTATTTCATATAGAAAGCGATGAAGTAAAAGGACGCATTATTGGTCGCGAAGGTAGAAACATACGAGCATTGGAAGCAGCTACAGGTATTGAAATTGTAGTAGATGACACTCCCGAAGCTATTATTCTTTCAGGATTTGACCCTATTCGTCGCGAAATAGCTCGATTAGCATTACACCAATTAGTAACCGATGGACGTATTCACCCTGCACGAATAGAAGAAGTAGTGGAAAAAACTCGAAAACAAGTTGAAGAAGAAATAATAGAAACAGGTAAACGAGTATGTATAGATTTAGGTATACATGGCCTACACCCCGAACTTATTCGTCATATAGGTAAAATGAAATATCGTTCATCGTACGGACAAAATTTATTACAACATTCAAAAGAAACTGCAAAACTTTGTGGCATTATGGCCTCAGAACTAGGTTTAAATGCAAAAGCTGCAAAACGAGCAGGTTTACTCCATGATATAGGTAAAGTAGCCGAAGACGATGGCGAATTACCACACGCATTGGCAGGTATGAAATTGGCAGAACGATTCAAAGAAAAACCCGAAATATGCAATGCCATAGGATCACATCATGAAGAAGTAGAAATGGAAACACTTATAGCTCCTATTGTACAGGTATGCGATGCCATTTCAGGCGCTCGTCCGGGTGCTCGCCGCGAAATTGTAGAATCATATATAAAACGACTCAAAGACTTAGAAACTATTGCACTTTCATATCCGGGTGTACTCAAAACATATGCAATTCAAGCCGGACGTGAACTACGTGTAATTGTAGGTGCCGAAAAAGTAACTGATAGCGATACCGAAGTTCTTTCTATGAATATTGCTAAAAAAATTCAAGAAGAAATGACCTATCCAGGACAAGTTAAAATAACTGTAATTCGTGAAACCAGAGCTGTAAATTACGCAAAATAATATGATTTCAAACAAACGTGTATTGGTAACCGGAGGTGCCGGATTTATTGGTTCTAATTTAATTGAAGCTCTTTTGGCTGCCAATAACACTGTTGTTTGTTTAGACAATTTTGCAACCGGATATAAAT
>JAJUFK010000376.1 GCA_029266015.1 Bacteroidota bacterium | reverse complement strand
TGTTGGCATAGCTTTGTCGCGTACCAATATTATATAGGTACCCGCATCTGCATACGCAACTGTTCTTGATATGGACGAAATGTTTGCTGTCGGACCTGCTACTATATTTGCAGGAGCAACACTGCCTTTGTATATGGTAAAATCAAAATCTGTTGTGTTTGCTTGTGCATTCGATGTTATCGTTAAACTCTGACCCGTACACAAGGTAGTATCTGAATCTGATGACGTAATGGTTACGTTGGCTGGGGTTTTACAAGGGCAATCAAGCGTAACAGGAACAGGAATCCTATCACAATAATGTTTTTTTGTATGAAAAAATATATCTGAATATGCAGCTTCTTTTGTAGAAGCACCATATTTATTAAATCCTATAACTTGCAATAAATTTCCGTTAACATTGTCAACATATGGGTATGCACCTGTTGGTCCTTCTAATATTGGTTCAGCTTTTTGTAAAAAACCAATCCAATAAAATTCACCACCAGACGAACCTAGCAACGTAATATTAACCGGCAATGTAAGCACCGGTAATGAATCCGAATAAGACCTTAAATTCTTAACCGTTCCTGAATATAACAACTGTGAAGTATTTGGTTCAGGTCCATTACTACCAATTTGTTGACCGTAAATTCCAATTTGATATGCTCCGATAGTTCCACCACTTGCTTTTGGTGCATAGTAAGGTTTTGCATAAAATCGAATACTATCTATTGTTAAATCTTCAAAAACTTTAATTTGCATATGTCCGGCATTACCTTCTTGAACAGTTAACGTACTAGTAATTGGCTTTACCATACCTGCTCTATTTCCTGCTTCTTGAGCATATACAGTATATACGTTGCCAGCTATTTGAGTAACATTGGCCGAAGGAAATGTTGTGAAATTATTTTTATAACTAGTACCTAAATATGAACCACCTGTTGCAGCTGTATAATAATCATATGTTCCACTTCCATTAACACGTACTTTAAAATCCGGAGGACAGAATGTTAATCCTGATGGTGCTGTAAATTCAGGCACATATGCGGTAATTTTAACATCACCTTCTACCGGAGTCATTCCACACGGTGAGTTTGCTCCAATATATGAAATTTTTACTTTATATATAGTACCTGATGTTGTTGCTTGTGTAGCAGTATACGTTGACGATGTTGCTCCGGATATAAGAACACCATCTTTATACCACTCATATTTATATGCATTATTTAAATTAGCAAATCCCGGGTCTATAACATATGAAAAAGGTAGACATGTATAAAAATCAGCCGGCATAGATACAAAAGGAATTGGGTCGGGAGTAGTACATGTAGGCGGATTATTTATTTTTACAGCATACGCTTGACGTGTTGTGCTACCTATACCTAATTGTCCAACACTATTATCTCCCCACGTCCAAATTGTATTATCTGTTCTTGTTATAAATCCCCACGTATCACCATCAGAAATAGTGGCAACATTTGTAATTGGAGTACCTGCAGAGGTTTTAATATATACCGGTTGTCCACTGCCATTTGTAGTACCATCTCCTAAATTACCACCACTTAAAGCAGTAGCACCATTGTTTCCCCATGCAACAGCACGTCCATCAAGTGTAACTGCCATACCAAATCCTTGACCTGCTGAAATAGCTTTTGCTTTTAAAAATGGCAAGCCGGTTTCACCTCCAACTACTTGTTTCGCATATGCATGTCCTAAATTTTGACCTATACCGGTTAATTGCCCCCATGCTCCATGGCCCCAGGACCACACATAGCCATCTACGTCAATTGCAAAACACATTACATCACCTGCAGAAATTGACACAATATTATTTAATATTGTTCCATTTTCTTTTACAACAGGTTTAGCATAACTACTCTGTGTAATACCGGTTCCTTGACCAAGTTGACTTACATCACCGGCACCCC
>JAJUFK010000357.1 GCA_029266015.1 Bacteroidota bacterium | reverse complement strand
ATTATGTTCGACGATAATTAATAAAATAGTTTACTTTTGCAAATGTAGAATATTGCATTATGGTAATAACTATAAATTAATTGATTTTATACATAAATTATGAACGATACTATCACCTTTCCGATTGTAGAGCAATTTTACAGTATACAAGGAGAAGGTTATCATACCGGTAAGCCAGCTTATTTTGTGAGGTTTGGAGGTTGTAATGTTTGTTGTGGGTGGTGTGATGTTAAAGAATCATGGAATCCATATATTCATGCAACAGAATCAATACATGATATAGTGCAAAAAATACAAGTATATAATGTTGATTCTGTTGTAGTTACCGGTGGAGAACCTCTTATGCACAATTTAGATGAATTTTGTAACGTTTTGCACTCTAAAGGCATACAGTTGTTTTTAGAAACTAGTGGTACACATCCTATTTCAGGAACATGGGATTGGATTTGTCTTTCGCCCAAAAAACATCATAAACCGTTAGATTCTATGTATTTGTATGCGAATGAATTAAAGGTTGTAATGGATGAATCTCTTGATTTTGAATGGGCAGAACTTTGTGCACATAAAGTAGGTGCGAATACTTTATTATACATGCAGCCCGAGTGGAATTCGTATAAAAAGGCTATTCCGGGTATTGTAGAATATATAAAAAAACATCCTCAATGGAGAATATCTATACAAACACATAAGTTTATGAATATTCCATAAGGTATTTATATTTTTTTTGGTAAAATATTTGAAAATGGTTACTGGTAATTGTATATTGTAGATTAAAATAAAAATTATGAATAAATTAAAAATTTTAATAAGTATAATATGTGCAATGTTTGTTTTTCAAGCTTACACACAAACATATTCAACTCAAAATAAACGTGCAATAGCTGCATATGAAGAAGCAATTAAACAATTTGAATTACGCTATTTTGATCAAGCAGAATTGCAATTACAAACTGCGCTGAAAATAGATAATACATTTAGCGAAGCATATTATTTGTTGGCAGGTGTTTATATGCAACAAGGATTAACAGATAAAATGATAGCTACATTGCAAACATGTGTGAATGTATGTGCCGATAAAACACCTTGGGCTTTATATAAATTAGCTTTTGAACAATTTGATAATGGAATATATGCCGAAGCAAAAAAAAATATTGATGCATTGGCTCAAAAAAAACAACAATTACAACCTGATGAAATAGAAAAAGTAAATGATTTACAAAAACGCTGCGATATAGCTTTAGAATTATTGTCAAAACCGGTTAATCTAAAACCCAAAAATATGGGTAGTGCCATTAATTCTCAATATGATGATTTTCATCCTGCAATTACTGTTGACGAAGAACTATTTATACTTACATCAAATATTCCTTTCAGTGCAAAATCATTTCAAGAAGATATGTTTTATTCTGTAAAAGAACAAGGTGTATGGACAGAGCGCAAAGTATTTCCAAAACCGATTACAACATTAAATAATGAAGGGGCTCAATCTATATCGGCAGATGGAAATACTATGGTGTTTACAGCATGTAATCAAGCAGGAGGGAAAGGCTCTTGTGATATATATATAACATATAGAGTAGGTAATCAATGGATTAAACCTCAAAATATTGGTTCTCCGGTAAATACTCGAAATTGGGAATCTCAACCAAGTTTATCTGCCGATGGCCGTACATTATATTTTGTTTCAAATAGACCCGGTGGATATGGTAAAAAAGATATATGGGTAAGTACGCTTACCGACACAAATACATGGACCCCACCGGTAAATTTAGGCCCAACTATAAATACAAAAGAAGAAGAAGAATCACCATATATTCATGCCGATGGTAAAACATTGTTTTTTTCATCAGATGGACATTTCGGTATGGGCAAAAAGGATATGTTTGTTACTCAAAAACTTGCTAATGGTTCTTGGCGACAACCTATAAATATGGGATATCCACTCAATACTCATAATAAAGAATCACATGTAGTTGTAAACGCAGCAGGTACTAAAGGCTATTTTGCATCAAATCAGTTTGGAACTCTTGGTGGTGTTGATATATTTGAATTTGATATAGATGAAACTTTTCCTATTAAACCATCTCCTGTAACATATATTAAAGGAGTGGTATACGATGCTAAAAATATTGATAAAAAAGTACCTGCTCTTATTCAATTAAGTGATAT
>JAJUFK010000423.1 GCA_029266015.1 Bacteroidota bacterium | reverse complement strand
GCAATAAAATTAACAGAATCAAAGTGTTTTTGCAATTTTTGTTTATTTGTTGCATTATAACCTATTGCATATTGTATTTGATTGTGGGGGACATGTATTTCTACTTTTTTATGAGATGAGGGTAATTGTTTTTCAAAAATATCCCACCAAATTTCTGTTTCAACTAATTCTTTAAACGCATGATGAAAGGGGCCTGCCAATACATATTCGGGATTGTGTAAATCTTTTGACGGGTGTAAACCTACACGAAGCACAGTAATGGAATTTGATACAAATAACCGATATATATCTTTGGTTATAGTAACAGCTTCGTCTAATGAAAGAGGAGTATATAATCCTTTTTTATATAATTCTGCTAATGGAGTATGTGCAATAACTAAAGTAGGGTAAATGCGAGTACTGCGAGCATCTAAATCTATAATTGTTTGGGCTGTTTCTACTGCTTTAGCGTGAGTGTCGCCGGGTAAGCCTATCATCATTTGTAACCCTAATGAAATTTTATGGTTATGAATAATATGTACCGCTTGCTCTATGTGTTCAACCGTGTGTCCTCTGCCAGATGCCAACAACACGTCATTATGAATAGATTGAACGCCAAGTTCTATTTCTTGTACACCATAATCAGAAAGAATTGTAACAATATCATGTGTTATATAATCGGGGCGGGTACTTATTCGTATTCCTTGTACATTTCCTCTTGATATATAAGGTTGCACTGCTTGTAAATATTGTATTTGTGTTGCCATAGGCAATCCGGTAAAACTACCGCCAAAAAAGGCTACTTGTATGTGTGCATTAGGGGGAATTGTTGCAATATGTTCTTCAATGATTGCAGCAACATTGTGTGGTTGTGGAATTGAATGTGTTCCACTTATAGTTTGTTGATTACAAAAAATACATTTGTTTTTACATGCTAATTCCGGCAAAAAAATAGGTATGTTTCTATGCAACGGCATTATTTATTTTTTTGTAGAATAAATGTACCTAATCGTTTATCTTCTTCGGTTGTATGACCTTTGAACCAGGCTATTAGAAATTGTAATAATAATTCAAAATCAATAAATTCATATTTCATAATATGAATTTTATCTCGTAATTCTATTATTAACCGTTCATGAATTCGTTTGTGCCAGTGGTAATCAGGGTATTCTTCACGAATCATTATGTTTTCTTCGCTGGTAAAATGAAAATCTGCATATTTCAACAAT
>JAJUFK010000349.1 GCA_029266015.1 Bacteroidota bacterium | reverse complement strand
GTATGTTTTTGTTTGGTTGGTTCTGAAACTAACTCTACAACACCACCAAATGTTCCACTACCATAATTAGTTGCAAAACCACTATGATCTATTGTAATAGAACTAAAACTAAGAAGAGGAACAAGGGATATATCCATATCTCCCATTGTAATAGAATTGAGTGAAAAACCTTCCCACGATATTTGTGTTTGGCTACTACCGGCACCACGCAAAGAAACCCCCGATGATAAGCCATTCCCATATGATTTAAGAATAAATAATGAGTTTTGTTGCAACAATGTTTGCAACGAAGCACTTGCATATGACTGTAACACAGAATTATCAAATACTTCTCGCTTAGCACCTCCCCAAAAATATTCTCCATTTCTGCACACTGCAACAGAATCTAACCGAACAGTATCATGTATTTGCCCAAAAGCATATACACATAAACAGACTAAACCAATACTAATACAATAAAATTTATGTTTCATTTTTTTTATTATTTATAAAATGATTTTCCCGCTCATTTTATAATGATAGATTTGGCAGGTCTTCTGACTTGTTCCTTCTTTAGCTATCTTCCCATTCGCCAGAGGCAAACAGTGATACTGAGATTGTGCTAAAGAATTTATGAGGAACTTACAGCTGCGGAAACAGTTTCGGTTTTTCACCAAATTCCCTTTTCACCTCTTTGCAAGTATATGCATTGAAGCACCAATTCTTTGTGCAAATATACATGAATTTGCAAATATCAGAGTATACAAAATCAATTGTTTTTGTTAACAATTTCCTGTTTATATTTTTTTAAATCACCTACAAGTCATATAATATAAGAATTACAGCATTGTTTTTATTTTTATAACTCAAAAAATTAAAATAATTACTCTCATCTTATAGGTAGTTTTAATTATATTTGTTCAACAAAATACAATAGGCACGCATCCTAGCTATTGATTTTGATATAAATACTAACTTAATTCAACACATACTATGATACGAGAATTATCATTAAAAAACTCACCACGCAAGGTGTTGTTAGATACTGAAGCATATGAATTTTTATGCAAAAATGAAGAATTACAACGCATTAAATTTTTTGAAAATTTACGAAGCCATTCAAGTGGTTATGCTTTTTTTCAAAAAAATTGGAAGCAAGAAAACGGTACTTATGAATGTCAAACTATTTATTTACACAAACTTATAGCAGAAGAATTTATTCAAAAACCAAAAATAAATAAACGCTTATTTGTTCGTTTCAACAATGGTAATCCTCTTGATTGCAGAATGGAAAATTTGGAATGGACAAGTTTATCGAATGTTGTTCGAAACACCGATAAAACTGTTAATAAATATGGATATAGAGGTGTAGTAAAAGATCGTGGAAAATATAGAGCCGTAATATATTTTGATAGAAAACCTATAAATTTAGGTTCATTTGACACTGCAAAAGATGCTGCTATTGCTTACAATAAAAAATCACTAGAATTATTTGGCAACACTCGAAGTATTAACGAAATTTAACATTCGAATCAGACATTATTTGTTTGTTTCCAAATTGTAATTACCTCAACAGCCTGCAATACATCGTGAACTCTTAATATTGAGGCTCCTTTAGTTAGAGCAAGTGTATTGAGAACTGTTGTGCCGTTTAATGCCTCTTGCGGTGTTGTATTACAGAGTTTATATATCATAGATTTTCTTGAAAAACCAACTAACATTGGAACTCTTAAATTCATAAAAACCTCTAATTGTTGAACTATTTCATAGTTTTGATTAAGAGTTTTTGCAAAACCAAATCCAGGGTCTATAATTATAGTTTCAATACCATATTGTTTTGCTTGCTGTATTTGTGTTTCGAAAAAACTATATATATCTTGAACAACATTGGTATACTCTGTATATTGTTGCATGGTTTGCGGAGTTCCTTTCATATGCATACAAATATATGGCAATGAATATTTTCCGCACACAGGCATCATATTAGTATCAAGTGTTCCACCTGAAATATCATTAACTACAACATCTCCTACTTCTAAATAAAGTCTCTCTACAATCTTGCTTCTAAACGTATCAATTGAAATTGGTATATGCGAAAAATATTTTTTCGTATTTTTTACAACTGGTAATAACCGTTCATATTCTTCATCAATAGTTATATCGGCAGATCCGGGTCGTGATGAATAGGCTCCAATATCAATAATTGCAGCTCCTTGTTGTATCATACGTTCTATATGATGTAATGCTTGTTTTTCTTGCACGTAATGTCCTCCATCATAAAATGAATCGGGTGTCACATTACAAATACCCATTACACAAGGATACGAAAGTTCTAAATTCAT
>JAJUFK010000227.1 GCA_029266015.1 Bacteroidota bacterium | reverse complement strand
CAAGACAATATAATAGCTGTACATACAACGAATGATTTTGTAGAACACCTTGATGAATATACACAAGTTGAAACTCTTTGTGAAGTACAACAAATTCGTTATCCATGGAATATATTCTCGTTTAATGCACAGGAAATTGAACGAGATTTTGAATTGATTACAAAACATAAAACTTCGCAAAAAATAAGTACAACCAATAATATAATAGCACCAGAAAATATTTTTATAGAACCCGGTGCTGTAGTTGAGTTTGCTACAATAAATGCTTCAAAAGGTAAAGTATATATAGGTAAAGGTGCCGAGGTTATGGAAGGAGCTATTATACGTGGCCCATTTGCTTTGTGCGAACATGCTACTGTGAAAATGGCTACTAAAATATATGAAGGTACAACCATAGGCCCTTATTGTAAAGTTGGTGGTGAAGTACAAAATTCAGTATTGTTTGGGTATTCAAATAAAGGGCATGATGGTTATTTGGGTAACTCGGTAATTGGTGAATGGTGTAATTTAGGAGCAGATACCAATAATTCAAATCTCAAAAACGATTATTCAGAAGTAAAAGTGTGGAATTATACAACAGAACGTTTTATGAAAACCGGGCTACAGTTTTGTGGATTGTTTTTAGGAGATCATTCCAAATCTGCAATAAATACAATGTTCAACACAGGTACTTTGGTTGGAGTTAGTTCAAATGTATTTGGTTCCGGTTTTCCACGAAACTTCTTCCCGTCGTTTTCATGGGGAGGTGCTGATGGTATGAGTGAATATGCGCTTAAAAAAGCGTGTGAAACAGCTCAACGAGTATATGCTCGTAGAGCAAAAATCTTTGATCAAACAGAAATTGATATCTTTGCACATATATTTCAAGAAACAGCTCAATATCGTCGGTTCTAATACCATGGCATATCTATTGACTTATATACATTACGTAATAAATTACGTTTAGTACTGACAATTTGACTATTTTACATATGGACGATTCACAAAATTCTTTATTGCACACATCGGTGATGTTTAATCTTTTAGGGGCTGATACAGAAATAATTCCGTTATTTACTGATGATGATTCTTTTGATTTTTCAGATGTTGAAGTTCCTGAAGCACTGCCAATTTTACCGCTAAAAAACGCATTATTATTTCCGGGTATTGTTATGCCTATAACAGTTGCTCGTGAAAAATCAATTGAATTGATACGAGATTACATTAAAAAAAGTAAAATAATTGGTACGGCAACTCAAAAGAATTCACAAATAGAAAATCCTACAATAGAAGACTTATATCATATTGGTACTGTAGCTCAAATATTGAGAATTCTTGAAATGCCCGATGGTAATATAACTGTTATTTTACAAGGAATTTCAAGGATATCTTTAATTGAACAGTTGCATACAGAACCATATTTATATTGTGCAGTTTCAAAAAAAAATGATGAAAAACCCGAAATAGATAAAGAATTTGAAGCAATTTTGGGGTCTATTAAAGATATGGCGCTCAAAATCATTAATTTATCAACAAATATTCCTAAAGAATCTACTTTTGCTATTAAAAACATCACGAATCCATTGTTTTTAATCAATTTTATATCATCAAATGTTGATACAGCAATTGAAAATAAAATAGAATTACTTGATATTGACAATGTAAAAAACCGAGCAATTTTGTTGATGAAATATTTGGCACAACAAATACAAATGCTTGAAATAAAAAATGATATTTTAACAAAAACTCGAAAAGATATTGAACAGCAACAACGTGATTATTTCCTGCATCAACAAATAAAACAAATACAAAATGAATTAGGTGAAAATTCTATTGAACAAGAAATTCAGGAAATGCGTGATAAGGCAGAATCAAAATTGTGGCCGGAATCAGTTAAATCGCATTTTAATAAAGAATTGGATAAATTATCAAGAATGAATGCGCATGCAGCAGAACATTCCGTTCAGTTTAATTATGTGCAAACATTATTAGAACTGCCTTGGAATGAATATACTGAAGATAATTTTGATTTGCAACATGCTCAACATATTCTAGATGAAGATCATTTTGGTTTAGAAAAAGTAAAAGAACGTATCATTGAACATTTGGCAGTGCTTAAACTTAAAGGTGATTTTAAATCACCAATTATATGTTTGTATGGTCCTCCGGGAGTTGGTAAAACTTCATTAGGAAAATCAATTGCAAAATCTTTGAATCGTAAATATTGTCGAATTTCATTAGGTGGGTTACATGATGAATCGGAAATACGCGGTCATCGCAAAACATATATAGGTGCTATGCCGGGACGTATTATTCAAAATCTTAAAAAAGTACAATCATCGAATCCTGTTTTTGTATTAGATGAAATAGATAAAGTTGGTAAAGATTTTAGAGGAGATCCTGAGTCAGCTTTGCTTGAAGTTCTTGACCCGGAACAAAATAATAGTTTTTATGATAATTACTTAGAACAAGATTATGATTTAAGTAAAGTAATGTTTATTGCTACAGCAAATAATATTGCAAACATTAGTTCTGCTCTGCGAGACAGAATGGAAATGATAGAAGTTTCCGGCTATATTATGGAAGAAAAAATTCAAATAGCATTACGGCATTTAATACCACATCAAATCGTAAATCATGGAATAGAATCGACTCAATTATCATTTTCAAAAGAGGCTATAGCATATATAATTACTCATTATACTCGTGAATCGGGTGTGCGTGAATTAGATAAAAAGATTGCAAGTGTTGTTAGAAATTATGCAAAAAAAATTGCAATGAATCAATCTGTTGAGTCAGACGTATCTGTTGAGATAGTTCAAGAAATTTTAGGTCCTGAATTGTTTTCACCCGATATGTATGAGTCAAATGAAATTGCCGGAGTTGTAACTGGTTTAGCTTGGACTGCTGCCGGTGGTGATATTTTATTTGTAGAAACAAGTTTAAGCCAGGGTAAAGGTAACTTAACACTTACAGGTAATTTAGGAACTGTAATGAAGGAGTCTGCAACTCTTGCTCTTGAATATATTAAAGCACATGCTGCACAATTTGATATAAAACCCGAAGTGTTTGAAACAACAAATGTGCATGTGCATGTACCCGAAGGTGCTATTCCTAAAGATGGTCCATCGGCGGGTATTACTATGGTAACATCAATGCTTAGTGCGTTTACTAAACGTAAAGTTAAAAAACGATTAGCTATGACTGGCGAAATAACTTTACGAGGGAAAGTACTGCCTGTAGGTGGTATTAAAGAAAAAATATTAGCTGCAAAACGTGCCGGTATTCATGAAATAATTATGTGCAGTAAGAATAAAAAAGATGTAGATGTTGTAGGCAAACAATATATTCATGGTCTAAAATTTATATATGTTGATACAATTTTTGACGTTGTGCAACATGCATTATTAAAACAAAAAGCATTGTAATAATGTATCAAACAAATAAATTATATGTTACACCTCTTTTGTCAATGACGGAGTTGGTTACAGAAAATCCTTCAATTTTAATAATGCTTGAGCATTTTGAAGCAGATTGTGTATTGCATGACGATACAGTTTCGGGTTTTTGTAAAAGGCACAATATATCGTTGCAAGTATTTATTCTTGTTGCAAATCTTTATAATGGAATTACACCTTCTTCAATACCTGAATTAACACATGCCGATATTATGGCATTAATTCGTTTCTTAGCAAATAGTCATGTGTATTACAAGACTCAAAAATATCCAGAAATAGAGTTATATATTTCACAATTATCAGAGTATAATAAAGCTCCTGAAATACCTTTGGTTACAAAATTTTTTGATGAATATTTTACTGAAGTAATTGAGCATTTGGAATATGAAAATTCGGTTGCTTTTCCGTTTTTTATCTCGCTTTTAAACAAACAACAAGTTATTACAAAAGTAGGTGAGTTTTCATCTCAAGAATATAAAGAACATCATACAGATATTGAATCATCTTTGAGTGAACTCAAACGCTTATTGCTTAAGCATGTACCTATACAAAAAGATAGAGTTTTGCGTCGTAAAATATTAATGAGTTTGTTTGAATTAGAATATGATTTGCATAAGCATTCATTAATAGAAGAAGTAATTTTAACTCCTTTAATGCAGGATATAGAAAAAAATCAATATAATGTCAAAAAGTAGTCATTCTATTGCTATAATTGAACCATCTCATATTGTATATGAAGGTTTAGTGGTTATACTTTTGAATTCGGGAATACATTATCATGTATCTCGGTTAGAAAGTATTGAAGAACTGGCCTCTT
>JAJUFK010000027.1 GCA_029266015.1 Bacteroidota bacterium | reverse complement strand
TTCTTACAAATTCCAATATTTTTTCGTAACTTGCCTCAAAGTTGTTCATCTATTTAATTGTTTGATTCACAAATAAATATACGAATTTTTATAATTCAATGAACAACTTTTATTACTTTTTTTATAAATGCACAACGGGTTTAGTTATTTTGTTGTAGTGTAAAAAAGAATAGTTTTTCATATTTCAAGAATTTCTTCTTAGTTGGTTATAGCAAAAACTTAGACGTAAAAAACTGTATATTTGTAAAAAAAATAGAATTATGATTACTTTAGAACTTACAGAAACTCAAATGCAAGATTTGTTGCAAATGGTATATTTGGGCGAATGGATGACTCAAGCCTATGGGAATAGTGAACATGCACAAGATTATGAGGAGTTGATTCAAAAATTATATGCAACTGCGTATAATAATGGTATAGAAAGCGATGTGGAATTTGACAAAAAAATGGGAGGATATGTTCCTACCAATGAATTTGAATCGTTTTGTGATGATATAATTTCACAATACGATGAGCATACGTTTTGGGAAGAACTTATTATGCGTATGGCTACCAAAGAATTACAATCACAAGGAGGGGGGCAATTATCATCGGCCGAATACGAAAAGCAATTGCAAAAACTTATTGAAAAATATGAAAAAGAATGTAATACTTGTGGTATTGAGAATCTATCATTTTCACAAAAATGAGAGGTACTGTTATAAAATCAACCGGCAGTTGGTATAAGGTTGTTGCAGATAACAATCAGGTGTATGATTGTCGCATAAAAGGAAAATTGCGGCTTGATGATACAAAAAGTACTAACCCAATTGCTGTTGGCGACCACGTTGAATTTGTCCCCGATGCTGAAACACAAGGGGTAATTGCAGAAATTTTGGAGCGTAAAAATTATATAATTCGAAAAGCATCAAATTTATCAAAACAATCACATATACTAGCTGCAAATATTGACAGGGCATATTTGGTTGTTACTTTGCATAGCCCTCAAACTTTGTTGTCGTTTATTGATAGATTCTTAGTTACGACAGAAGCGTATGATATACCTTGTACAATAGTTGTCAATAAAAGTGATTTATACACAAGCAGTTCTGATGTAGAATTGTTACAAGAATGGATTGATATTTATACATTGGCAGGGTATGAATTGATATTGGTTTCGGCACAAACAGGATATAATATAGATACATTGCGTAATCAAATGAAAGATTCTGTAAATGTACTTGCCGGGAATTCGGGGGTTGGTAAGTCTTCACTTATTCAGGCTATAGATTCTAATATTACCGTAGCTATACAGGAAATTTCAAAATCTCATAATAAAGGTCAACATACAACAACATTTGCCGAAATGTATCACATGCAATGCGGTGGTTATATTATTGATACGCCGGGAGTTAAAGCTTTTGGGTTGCATGATTGTACCAAAGAAGAATTGGCTCATTATTTTCCTGAAATTTTTGCAAGTTCTCACAAGTGTAAATTTTATAATTGTACCCATATTCACGAGCCAAATTGTTCTGTTATTCAAGATGTGCAAGATGGATTTATTGCGATAAGCAGATATGAAAATTATGTAGCAATGTTTTTTGATGAAAATTCAAAACACCGAAAATAATTGTTTGCTACAGAGTTATGGGATTTATTAAAATGACAACCAACTATGAAGAGAGAACATAAAATAAACTTTTCGCCATCTAAAAATGATTTGAATAAAATTAAAGATTTGTTGATTCAAGAGAGAAAAGAATATGATGACGGTTTTTATTGTAATTGGAATATTATCGAGAATTCATTTAGAAGAAATGAATTGATTAGCTTAAAATTAAATGATGTCCCTATTGGTTTTGTTGTTTGGCAACAATGTGACATTTTCATCGAAATAGATATAATGGAAATCCACTATGATTATCGAAAAAAAGGTTTAGGTAAAATTTTTTTCGGAATGATATCGGAGTCATTCAAAGACAAGGGAGTTCTTGCAATTAAGCTTTTTTGTCAGCCAAAAGAGTCTGAACTCTTTTGGAGAAAAATGGGATTTATTAAATTTTCAAACCTTGGTTATTCCATGTCAGACATTTCATTTTATAAACCCTTGATAGAGGTTTGTGCAATGACCGAGACGCCAAATAAATTAAATAAAATTGAGCTATGGGATGTTGAACCATATCAATTGAGAAATAATTCACCGCGTTGGAGCTGGGACATTAATACAGACAATGGAATATTGGATAAACCAATAATTCATCCTTGTAATGTAAATTGGAATATTAGATGGACAAAAAATGGAAAAACGGAGAAAGAATGTAAGGTAAAATACTTTTCCTCTGATAACCCGATTGATATCAGTCCTTTTATGTATATCAAAAAATTAGATGAATAAAGAAATACACCCCATAACAAAAACTATATATCAATTACCCTTTCCGTGCTGACAACAAGCCGTTTTGACCACAGCAGCGGCGGTGCAGCTCGTCAGGAACGAAGCCAGCAGTTAGCAACTGCATATAGTTCCATCCGATAAAACATACTTCTGTAATTCGGGGAAAAAATCGTTGAAGTTATGCTCTAATTCGGTATAATTGCTTCGTAGTATTTGCATACATGTAGCAGTATGATGAGGCAGGCTTGTTCTTAAAGCCATACGCGAAAGTACTTTTTCCAATCCATAATATGATGCATAATATCTCATCCAATTGTTGTATGCTATTGATGGTATTAATTGTTGTGCTCGTTTAGGTAAAATGCAGGAATATTGGCGTAAACATGAATATACATATTGTATAAAATATTCTCGACGCATGGCAGAATATAGGTGCCAGTGTGTTGATAGAAAATGATCATAAACTATATCTACTATTATTCCGGCATAACGTCCATATAAAGGTTTAAAAAATTCTTTGCTTTTTTTTACAATAGGAGAATTATCGGCAAAACTATCAATACTTCTGTGTAGTAAAATGCCTTTTTGAATACCTATGGGAAATTGCGTGTATGATTGCCCTTTTACAAAATCACCTATAAAATTTCCAATTATTACCTGTTTGTCTATACCCGACAAAAAAGTATGAGCTAAAGAATTCATTGTGAAATAAAATCTACTATTTTTTTCTGAAAATCGGACTCGGTATTATTCAAAAATTCAATATCAATAGAAAGTACAAAAACAGGTAATTGCTTACGTGTAATTTCAAGAATTTTTGGAGCGTCTTTTTCTGTTGTAACTATTGTGGTGCGATACGTTTTATAGTTTTGCAGTATTACGTCATAGTCCTCTTTAGTATATATATGATGGTCTGCAAAATTTAAGTGGGTAATATTTTTGCAATATTCCGATATAAAATCATACATAGGTTTGGGTTGTGCTATCCCAGTTACTAATAATATATGTTTACTCGAAAGAATGGTAGGAATTTCTTTATGTTGTTTCGTTTCTGCTTCATATATTGTTTTGTAAACAATTTTTGTAAAAAATACATCTTGATGAGTGCATCGTAATTTAGTTTTCCACATATTTTGTTCTTCTAAAGAAATAGTTGCAGGGCATTTTGTTACAATTATACAATGAGCTCTGTTGAGAGCATATCTTCCTTCGCGCAGCATTCCTCCCGGGAACACACAATCTTTCCAAATAGGTCTGTTGTAGTCTATTAGTACTATATTGAGTCCGGCACGTAAAGCTCTATGTTGAAAAGCATCGTCTAATATAATTGCTTGTATTGTTGGTTTTTCATGTAATAATTGAGTAACCCCCACAACTCTATTTTCGCAAACGGCAACGGTAGTTTTTTCTAATTTTTTATATAAAAAGTAAGGTTCATCGCCAATTTCGTCAACATAGGTATTGTTTGATGCAAGAATATAACCTTTTGTTTTTCTTTTGTATCCCCTGCTCAATATGGCTATATGCATAGAATTTTGCAATAGATTACAAATATATTCTACATGAGGAGTTTTGCCGGTGCCGCCTACGGTTATATTTCCTACGCAAATAGTTGGAATTTTACATTCAGTTGATGCTATATATCCTTTGTCGTATGCTTTATTTCGCAGATACGTTATACACCAATACAGTGGAGAAAAAATACACAGTATCTTTTGGAATGTATGTATCATGTTTTTTTGAATATATTAATCAAATTTTAGAATATATGGTAATTGCATATATACACCCTTTTGTTGCGGAATATATTCTATAGTTTTAGCAATTGTGCCAATTTCTTTTCCCAACAAAGTTTCAATTTCTTGTGATAATGATTGATTTTCTGACATTTTATCAATAAGTAATTCTAATGTTGATTTTTCTTCGGGATATAGTTTAAGAGTATAAGAGCCATTGAGTTTAGCTTTGGTATTAGCAATTGCAATTGCAGTTTGTACGCCACCTAAGGTGTCTACTAGTCCTATACGTAATGCATCTTTACCACACCATACTCGTCCTTGAGCAATTTCTTCAACTTTAGAAAGAGATAGTTTTCTTCCTTCGGCAACGCGTTGTTTAAATGTGGTATAGGTTTGTTCTATGTTTTTAGAAATTATAGCCGTTTCATAACTACTCATAGGACGAGCAGGTGAACCTAAGTCTGCATAGGAATTTGATTTTACGGTATCTATTGAAACGCCTATTTTATTGAAAAGTTCTTGAGTATTAAATAACATACCAAATACACCTATAGAACCTGTAATTGTAGTAGGTTCGGCAACTATTACATGTGCCGGAGCTGCTATATAATATCCTCCCGAAGCAGCTACGTCACCCATTGAAACTATGGTTGGTTTTGTTTGTGCTGCCAGCGAAACCTCATGCCATATTGATTCAGATGCTAATGCCGAACCACCACCGGAATTGATTCGTAATACAATTGCTTTTACCGTACTGTCTTTTCTTGCATCACGTATAAGTTTGCAAAACGATTCACTGTAAATATTGCTATAATCGCCTTTACCAGGTTGAATAGTTCCCGAACCAACAATAAGAGCTATAGTTGCTTTATTTTCAGATTTTTTTTGTTTTTGTATTTCATTGCAGTGTGATATATATGATTCTAATGCTACAAATGAAATATCATCTTTAGTTGGTAATGAAATAGATTGTTTTACAATTTCTATAAAATCATTGTAATATACCAATGAGTCGGTAAGTCCTAATGTATATGAACTTTCAGCATTCCATACTAGTATAGAATCTGCTATTGTTGACAGAGGTTTTGAAATATGTGTGCGTGTTTGTGAAATTTGAGAAGTATATGTATTCCATATATTTGAAACAAGTGATTGTATTTGTTCTCTATTTTCTTTGCTCATACTATTTTGCGTAAATACTTCTACATAACTTTTGTATTTACCTGCTTTGAATACAACCGGTTGAATACCAATTTTTTGTAGTAAATCTTTGAATGAAACAAATTGTGATGATATACCGGTAAGCTCGAACATTCCTTGCGGATTAATATATACTTTGGTAGCTACCGATGCAAGTAAATATGATTTTTGAGTATAAACATCGCTATATGCATAAATAAATTTCCCGGTATTTTTGAATGATTCTAATGCATTTCGAATTTCTATTATAGTGCTGTAACCAGCTTGTATCATATCCATATACAGAACAATTCCTTTAATGTTTGAATCGTTTTGTGCTTGTTTGATTGCAAATAATATATCATGAAGCCCTATTGTTCCACCATCGCTATTCATAGGTGATATACTTCCCAATGGATTAGATTCTGATAATTCTTCAATAGGTTGGTTTAGGCGAATGAGTAAAACACTTTTTTCTTTTATATCAATTGTAGATGATGAACTTGCTGCTATTATACTTGCTATTATAGCAACTCCAATAAGAACAAACAACGCTAAGCCTAAAAAAGCTCCTGATGTGGTTACGAATAAATATTTAAAAAATCGTTTCATAGACTACAAAATTTTTACTTTTGTGCAAAGAATATATACAAATGTAATTGTTTGTTTTTAAAATTATATTAGTTCAGTATTTTTTTTAAATTTCAATTAGTGTAAAATGCGATGATATGAATCATGTGTGGTTATTGCTTGGTGCAAATTTGGGAAATGAGATAAAACTATTTGAACAAGCATGCAAACAAATTGAAAATAAAATAGGAGTATGTGTCAATAAATCACACATATATACAAGTCCGCCATGGGGGTTTGAGCATACCAATATGTTTTACAATCAAGCATTGCATATTACAACTTTATTATCGGCTGATGAGGTATTACACAAGTGTTTATTAATAGAATACGTGTTAGGAAGAACACGAAATCAAACACATGGGTATGAAGCTCGAATAATTGATATTGATATATTGTATTTTAATAATGATATAATACAGACTCCTGAATTAGATATTCCTCATAAATTATTGCATAAGCGAAAATTTACACTCGTGCCATTATGCGAAATAGCGTCTGATTATGTACATCCAATTTTACAATTAACGAATCAAAAATTACTTGCAATGTGTGAAGATGATGCAGAAATTACACGGTGTAAGTAATAATTAATTTAATAAAATATAGGTTCCGCAGCCTGCTAAATATCCAATTAAAGCTAAAAGACTAATTTTTTTGAGATACCACATAAAGTCTATTTTTTCTAAGCCCATAGCTGCAACTCCCGCTGCTGAACCAATGATAAGAATGCTGCCTCCGGTACCGGCACAGTATGCCAAAAATTCCCAAAATGTGCCATCTACAGCAAATGCACCTGCCGATTGTATAGGATACATACCCATAGAACCGGCAACAAGAGGAACATTGTCAATAATAGAAGATAGAATACCAATAACAATATTTATTACATATACATTTTTGTTGGTTATTTCATCAAGCCAACCACCCAATTGTGCTAAATGCCCTGCTGATTGTAATGCTGCTACTGCCGAAAGAATACCCATAAAAAAGAAAATTGTAGGGGTATCTATACGTTTTAAAACATTGTATACAGTAAGTTTCTTTTTGAACTCAGGTGCTTTTTTTGCAAGCATTATTTCAGTTGTCATCCAAAGTATGCTTAGTCCAAGCAACATTCCCATGTATGGTGGTAAATGTGTATATGTTTTAAAAATTGGAACAAACAATAAAGCACCTACTCCTATACAAAAGATTATTTTTCTATGGCGAGCCGATGTGAATTCTTTCTCATCATCATTTTTTACCGGTTTTTCAACGTTACCTTGTAATATGAAACTTAAAATACCTAAAGGTACAATTAAATTCATAATACTTGGAAGAAGTACACCTTTTATAATTGCCATTGCGGTGATTTGTCCGCCAATCCACAGCATAATAGTTGTAACATCACCTATTGGCGACCAAGCACCACCTGCATTTGCAGCTATTACTATAATACTGGCAAAAATCCATCGAGTTTTTTTGTCTTCAATGAGTTTGCGTAACAGGGCAATCATTACTATTGTAGTTGTTAGATTGTCTAATGCTGCCGACATGAAAAATGTTATAATTCCTAAAATCCACAGTAAACTTGATTTCTTTTTAGCATTGATTCGGTCAGTTATAATTTTAAATCCTTCGTGTTGGTCAACTACTTCAACTATGGTCATTGCTCCAAGCAAGAAAAATAAAATCTCTGCAATTTCAATTAAATGATGTTCAAGTTCTTCAACTATAAAATGTGTAATATCTAATTTACCCTCAGTTTCTATCCACCCCGGACTAAACCCTAAATTTAAAATGTTTACGCTGTCGAGCATAAAGAGAGTCCACAACATTACGCCAATAAATAATGCACTTGCAGCTTTGTCAATTTTAATTGTATGTTCCAACGCTATAGCTGTATAGCCTAGAACAAAAATAAGTATCATAATGTAAAACATAGGAATATATTTTTTGTAATCAATAAAAGAACTGATAAATTTTATGTAAAAATATATATTATTAGAATTGACACTTGTTTTTTTATAGTTTTTTTTTAAAATTTTTCTAAAAGTTTTGTTCACGATTTTATAAGGCATGTAAGGGAAATACATGCGAAAACATTTTTTGTAAAATCTGTGCACATCTGTGTAATTCGCCACGGCGAAATTGTTCTGTGGTGAAAAATTAGTAACAGGTTTTAATAACTATTATGTTCAAAGAAAAAAAAAGTTTACCACAGATATCTCAGATTATCTCAGATTATCTCAGATTTTGTAGTTATAAAGATATTGTTTATGCGTCTATGATAATTTTCTTAATTAGAACATGTATATCAAAACTGTGGTGAATTTGAAAAATAGATGTATTTATCTTACTTCTAAATCAGTTTTGTATTACCTTTGCATTTCATAGTTTGAGCAATCAAATTCAATCAAAACATACCTATGAAGGTTTCAAAACATACATTTTTAGTGAAATTTATTCGGTGGCGAATGCAACATGTAACCGATAAACAATTTGTGTATTTTTTGAGCATAATTATAGGGTTAATCGTTGGAATTGCTGCGGTATTATTGAAGTTATTGGTACACGCAATTCGTCATTTAGTTCATATATGGTCTCCATTTCATGAAGGTAATTTTTTATATTTTTTCTTACCTATGGTTGGTATAGCTGCAGCTGTGCTATTTATGAAATATGTTATAAAACATAATGTAAAACATGGTGTGCCAAGTGTGTTGTATGCTATTTCAATGGAGCAAGGTAAATTAAAACCACATCAAACATTTTCGTCAATTGTTACCAGTGCTCTTACTGTAGGATTTGGAGGTTCAGTTGGGCTAGAGGGGCCAAGTATTGTAACCGGTGCTGCTATTGGTTCCAATGTAGGAAGAATTTTGCGACTGAAATATAAACATATAATTTTACTTATTGGTTGTGGTTCTGCAGGGGTAATGGCTGCAATTTTTAATGCACCGGTAGCCGCACTTGTATTTGCTCTTGAGGTTATTGTACTTAATTTGGCAATGAGTTCAATAGTGCCATTATTATTGGCCTCATCTGCAGCTACCTTAACATCATATTTTTTTCTTGAACAAGATGTGTTGTTTCATGCGGTAGAATTATTTAATAAGGGCTATGAATTGCTTGATATACCATCGTTTATAGTACTGGGAATTTTTACCGGTTTAGTATCGGTGTATTTTAAACGAATGTATATAGCTATAGAATCTAAGTTTGAACATATTCAGCGACGAAAGCATAAACTCTATATAGGAGGAGGTTTGTTAGGTTTGTTGTTATTCTTTTTCCCTTCGTTATATGGTGAAGGGTATGATTTTATAAATATGGCATTCAGGGGTGATTATTCATTTTTGTTTGCCAATAGTATCTTTATAATTTTCGAAAAAAGTTTTCTTTTGACATGTGTATTGTTTTGTGCCGTAATATTTATAAAGGTTATAGCGTCATCGCTTACTTTTGGAGCAGGGGGAGTAGGGGGTATCTTTGCTCCTTCATTGTTTATAGGAGCAAATATTGGATTATTTTTTTGGTATGTGTTTGAACATTTTCATATTGACGCACCGGTTACAATATTTGTATTGTTAGGTATGTGTGGAACTATTGCAGGGGTTTTGCATGCTCCGCTTACCGGAATATTTCTTATTGCCGATATTACCAGTGGATATAGCCTGTTTGTGCCACTTATGATAGTCTCGGCAGTATCGTTTGCTACGGTTCGTATATTTGAAAATAATTCGGTATATACATATTTATTGGCAAAACGCAAACAATTACTAACGCATAACAAAGACCAATCGGTATTGACACTGTTGCAGATAAAAAAACTGATTGAAACTAATTTTAGTACTGTGCATGTAAATGCTACATTAGGTGATTTAATTGAAGTTATAAAATATTCTAAACGAAATATTTTTCCGGTAGTTGATGATGATGGTATGTTGCATGGAATAGTGAAATTAGATGATATTCGACACATAATGTTTTCACCCGAAAAATACAATAAAATTGATGTTCGCACAGTGATGCACATGCCTAAATATTATTTTTCTCCTATCGATGACATGGACGATGTGGTTGCGGTAATTCAAAAAAGCGGTCATTTTAATTTTCCAATCCTCGATAATGGTAAATATGTAGGGTTTATTTCTAGAGCAACTGTCTTTTCGGAGTATCGTAAAATTTCTGAGTTTTTTTCGGAAGAATAAAGCTCGGTATTAATTGTTAATTTTTTTGTATATAATTTATTTGGTTAATTCAGTAAATTGTAATTATTTTGTAGGAATTGCAACTATTTTGGTGAAAAAATAGTCTTACACATGTATTCTAATGTTTATTTGAAACTGTATATATATGAAACCAACAAAAACTATCCCTCACAGTATGCGTAAATTTCTCGCAACAACGTATTTAGTATTATTGTCGGCTTTGTTAGTTCCTGTTTTTTCACAGGTCGATTTTGAGTTTTGGTTTGCAGCTCCCTATGCATCGCAGCAACATAACCCCAATGCATTAGGTCCCGGAGGGCGACCAATTTATTTACGTTTGGCAACCCAAGATGCTCCGGCAACTGTAGTTGTTTCTATGCCCGCAGACCCAACGTTTGCTCCAATTACGTTACATATACCGGCACAGCAGGCAAGTAGTATTGATTTAACGCCGTATTTGAACAAAATTCAATGTAGTAATCAAGGAAATGTGATAGAAAATAAAGGATTGTATGTGCGTTCAAATGCCTTGATTACTGCGTATTACGAAATTTCATCGGTACTTAACGGTGACTTCTTCTCGCTCAAAGGGCAAAATGCGTTAGGAACTGAATTTTATGCACCATTGCAAAATAAATATAACAATAGTGACTATCACTCTATTAATCATAATGACCCTTATGGATTATATACAGTAGCTGATCCAGCGTATTCGTATATTATAATTACTGCAACCGAGAATAATACTCAGGTTTCTATTACTCCAACCGGAAATGCAGTGGGAATTCCTGCGGGTACTACTAAAACAGTGCTTTTGAATAAAGGTCAAACTTATGTAGTGCGTTCGGTAAATGAGTTGCAAAAGCCTCGTTTGGGTGGTACTAAAATTATTTCTAATAAAGATGTTGCTGTTACTATAGGTGACGACTCCATGTTTCCGCAAGATTTTACCGTGAGCAATGACTGTGAGGATTACGCCGGTGACCAAATAGTGCCGACAAATGTGATAGGAAAAAAATATTGGGTAGTAAAAGGACAAGGATACAAAGCAGGAACAGGAAAAGAATATACCGAATATGTGTTTGTTACGGCAACACAAAATAATACTCAAATTTTTGTAGATGGAGCATTGCATACAACATTGAGTGCAGGACAACAAGTCGCAATAGATTTAGGTGGCCCTACAACTGCAAACTATAAGTTTGTTGAGGGAGATAAGCCAATTTATGTGTTTCATGTGTCAGGATATCAGTGTGAGATGGCAGGTGCATTATTGCCTCCTATTGACCAATGTACCGGTTCATACAAAACAGGATTTTATAGAACATATGGAACAAATCTGTATGAAAACTTTTGGATGAACCTTATGGTGAAAGGTAATGGTGAAGCTAATTTCACTATTGACGGAGTTCCGCATCCTAAAATTCAAAGTGCTACCTGGCAAACTATCTTAGGAACAGACTGGAAAGTAGCACGTATAGAATTTACACAAAGTGATTTGCCGGTAGGTCCGCATTTTATTAAAAACCCTACAAATTTGTTCCACATGGCAATGATGAACTCTCGTTCATACAATTGGGGTAGTGGATATGGACTTATGGGAGCATCGTACGGATATTTCTCAAACTTCAACGAAAATAAGCCAACAGCTATTATTGTTAACAATAATGATACAACTATTACCGTGTCGCGTGGAACTTTGGTTAGTTTACTCGCAGGTGGTGGATATGCATTTAGTTGGAAAGGATATATATGGAATGGTACTAGTTGGGATTTATTGCCTGCACCCTATTTTATGACAAACACTTCGGTAGAAAATCCACA
The DNA here is from genome assembly GCA_029266015.1 of Bacteroidota bacterium. GTDB lineage: Bacteria > Bacteroidota > Bacteroidia > Bacteroidales > UBA1715 > MWCJ01. The sequence goes on along the minus strand of JAJUFK010000027.1, from coordinate 2,724 downwards.
AGTAACAATAAATGCCGATGGTATCTATAAATATACCGCATCTGTTTCAACAGAATGTTATGGAATTCAAAATCGTGATGTGTATATCAAAATTGTTCCTCCTGCAAATTTGAACAATATATATGATACGGTGTGTGCAACGCCACCAAGTACTAATACCAGTGAATTTTATAATTTATTTAATTTGAATGATACTATTGTTGGGAAACAAGGACTTTTAACAGGATACTATGTAAACAGTTGGTATAAATGGGTAAATGCAAGTACTCAGATTTGGGATGATATGGAAACTAATCGTACGTATAGTAATGGTGCTGCATCGTATGGTACATTGAGTGTTGTTGCCAATCCTAATGCTTCGGGTGTAAATACTTCTTCTAGTGTTTTATATATCAAAAAGAATTCAACCACAGATCCTACAGGAATTCAATGGTATGGACTTGATCCGCAACAAACTCGTTTAGGTGTAATTTATAGAATTGATTTATCAGCAAATCCTATTAGTCTTGCTACAGGTGCTAAGTTTAGTTTTGATATAAGCCCTGACAGTACTGTTTATCAGGGATGGGAATTGCCGGCAAATTATAATGTGAATTTAGTAATGGTAGATGCTTCAGGAGCATACGCAAATATAGCTTCCGGAGTAACTATCAGTGGTAATGCTGCACCGGCATGGCAAACGCTTAATTTTGATTTTACGGGTTACGAAAGTTTAACACAAGTACGTGAATTTAGAATTATTATTTCAAAAAATAATACGAGTTTGGCAAACACATATCCTGGATTTTATATTGATAATATTAAACGAGATGTTCCTCGCCACAAACAAGTAATAACCAATCCAACGCAATATAGAATTACCGATAATGACACAATTATTGCTATTGTAAATAATTATTTTGATGTTACTCGTAAAGATTCTGCTAATGTATATTTCAAAGTAATGCCTCCCGGAAAAGGAGCTAAAAATATTACTGTTGGACCTATTTGTGCTACAAATGGAAATCAGTATGTTGGTTTTGATTTAACCCAATATAATTACGAGGTTGGAGGAGCATTAGTTGCCGATAAAAATTGGTTTGCAAATCAGGCGTTAACCATTCCTATAACAAATCCTAAAAATGTAACCGTAACCGGAACGCAAACATTCTGGGCTCAATTAGATGACGAGTGTGGTGGGGTAGGGTCGCTTACCATACAAGTCTCGCCGCAACCAAATGTGATGAATGCTACCGAACAAATTTGTGAAAATGTAGATATAGGCGGCGATAGAGGGATACTCGATTTAAGTGCAATGAAAAATCGTGTAACTACCAATTTAGATGCTACTATTGTATGGTATTCAGATGCTGCACGTACTACTTTGGTTCCAAATATTAACCAAGTATTCCCGGTTGATGGACAAAAATATTATGCGAATATTTATTATAATCCTACGTGTATAGCTCAGGCAACTCTTACTGTTACGGTAATTCCATTGAGTGATGTTACATTTACCGATCGCAGTTTATGTATTGACGGTGGTAATGTAATAATGAATGCAACACCTGCCGGTGGTGTATATACCGGACCTGGAGTAACAGGTAATACATTCAATCCGGTAACAGCTGGTGCAGGTACTCATGAAATTTCATATACGATATCAAATTTGTCGTGTAATTATACTAAAAAGGCAAATTACACAGTACATCCATTAGTAACGGCAACTATTACACAAATACCTGCAGGTAAATTACAAGTAAATGGCACAGCTACTTTACAAGGTGCTATTACTCCAGGCGCATTGGCTAATTATAATTATTCGTGGACAAATGCTTCATTATTGTCTAATCCTACATCAATAAGTCCAACAACAAAACCGCTTACACAACCTACAAATTTCTGTTTAATAGCAACCGATAAAGTTACAGGCTGTGACGATACCGTATGTACATTAGTAGATGTATATGTGCCGGTAGCGGTAGATTTACAGTTTTCGGCAAATCCTGTATGTGCCGGAGAACCTGTAACTATACGTGCCAACAGAACCGGCGGTTTTGGTCCATTCCAATATACATGGACTATACCCGGTGGTACCGATTATACTATGCAAAATGATTCGGTAGTACGGTTAAACAATCCACAATCTATCATAAATATTTCGGTAAGTGTGCGTGATTTGGGTATTACACCAAACGATGTTGTAAGTGACAGCGATGTGCTAACGGTTAACCCGCGTCCTTCAGTTTCTATTGCAAATGTTAGTCCTACGGTATGTCAAAATACTCCGTTAACTATATCGCCAAATGTAAGTGGTGGAACACCCGGGTATACACATTTGTGGTCGCAAGATACTCAAATACTTACTACAGCTACCAATGTGCAAAATGCAGTAATTAATACAACTGCAAATACCGGTACTTTCAATTTACGATATACCGTAACTGATGCTAATAATTGTTCTGATTTTAAAGATGTAACTGTTCGTATCAATGCAAATCCTGTAGTGAATGCTGTTGCGAGTCCCGATACTACTTGTATAGATAAAACAGTACAATTAACAGGAACAGTAACGCAAGGTGTGACAGCAGGTGGTGTACATGAATGGATTTCGAATTCAGGAAGTTTACCGGGATTGTCAAGTATTACTGTACCAAATCCTGTATTTACACCTACAGCAATTGGGGTGCACCGTTTCCAATATATATTTACCGATGCACAAGGTTGTAAAGATACTTCTGATAT
>JAJUFK010000317.1 GCA_029266015.1 Bacteroidota bacterium | reverse complement strand
TACTCCTAAAAACGTATAGAATAATGTTTGACCTGTAGAATTAAATTGTATAGGTACTAACCTATGAGTATATTCTATAGCTGCTACCAAAAACAATCCTAAAGTAATACCATGCAAACAACCAATAGTAATTGCAATCCACGGATTTGATGTAAAACCGTATAAAACCATACGAACAGCTGCAACAAACATGGTAAATAAAATCACATTTTTAACTCCATACTTTTTAATAATAGTATTTCCAAAAAATAAAAATGGTAATTCAAATACCGATTGAACCGCAAATGCAATTCCTATATCAGAATTTGTAGCCCCTATTTCATTGTAATACAAATTAATAAACATAAGTGTAGGCGAATTAAAAATATAATACAGCATAATAAACAAAAAGAACCACAACAATTGTTTATTGGTTTGCAAAAACACAAATAAAGCTCTGTAACTTGGTTTTACATCGGTAGTTGTTTCGCGTTTTTTATTCACATACAAAAACGAAATAACCCACGAAATAGCCAATAGTGCTGATGCTATAGGAAAAATATAAGAAATTGACGTATATTTAATAACAAAACCGGTAGCTACAGAAGAAACAGCCCATCCTACCGATGCCCACAATCGCATTTTGCCATATGATGTTGTAAGCAAGGGTTCTTTAGCTTTTCGCAATGCAAATGAATCAATAAGTGAACCTATGGGATTATGTAAAGCAGAAAAAAATACAATAAATACTAAATAATACACAAATCCACCATGTACTAAGAAACCATACAATGTAAATACAGAAATACCTAATAACAATAAAAATACATTTCGCTTACCGTACCTATCCGATATCATTCCCCATAATGGAAGAAATATAATATTATTGATTTGTTGTACAGCGGCTATGCTTCCTATTTGAACACCCGTAAGATGACGTTCGTTTTCTAAAAACACATAAAAATACGATGACCATGAAGCAAACGCAGCGTACAATAAAAAATATAAGACTTGAATTGTTGCAATTGAATATTTAGAATATCTTGCAAGAGTATACATGATTTCTCCAATTTATTTTTTTGAGTACACTCATTTACTTTGCAATAAATTCAGAAACTAACTTCTCTACTTCATTGCATGCTTGTTCCAAGTTATCATTCACTACAATTGTATCAAACATATATGAAAATTGTATTTCAAAACTTGCTTTGGTAATTCGTTTTTCAATTTCTTCGGGAGTATCTGTTTTTCTGTTTTCTAATCGTTTACGTAATTCTTCTATCGATGGTAATTGTATAAAAATTGACAAAGCCTTATCACCAAACAATTCTTTGAGGCGAATACCTCCTGCTACGTCTACATCAAATACTACAATTTTTCCTTGATTCCAAATTCGGTCACATTCAGAACGCAAGGTACCATAAAAGCGATTTTCATACACTTCTTCATACTCCAGAAATTCATCACGTTCAATTTTTTGTTTAAACTCCTTGAGCGACAAAAAATAATACTCTACACCGTGTTTTTCTGTTCCTCGCGGACTCCGTGTAGTTGCCGAAATTGAAAATTCTATAGGATATCCTTTTTGTAATAAAAAATTAATAATAGTAGATTTTCCGCTACCCGATGGTGCCGAAAATATTATCATTTTTTGATGTGTCATATACTTATAAAATATTTAAAACCTGTTCTTTAATTCTTTCCAAATAATCTTTCATGTGAACAACAATTTTCTGCATATCGGCATCATTTGATTTTGAACCTATTGTATTTATTTCGCGTCCCATTTCTTGTGCTATGAAACTTAATTTTTTACCACATTGAGGTTCATTCATGGTAACTTTAAAGTATTCACAATGCTGGAGAAGTCGCACTTTTTCTTCGTTTATATCAAGTTTTTCCACATAAAAAATAAGTTCTTGCTCCAGTCGGTTTGCATCTATTTTGTCTAAACCAACAGCTTCGTCCAAAGAGTTTTGTATACGGTCTTTAATTTTTTGCAAACGACCCAATTCAAACGGAGCTATTTGTTGCATTAAATTACCAATAGCTTCAATATTATGTAATATATCTTGTGCCAACGCTTTACCTTCGTTTATTCTATATGCCGTAATACTATCAACAGCTTGCGTTAAAGCTTGTTTTACAAGTTCCCACATAGCATCATTCAATTCTGCTACCGGTTCAGAAATAAGTACATCGGGCATGCGCATAGCTATATCTAAAATACCATGTTCGGGCAATTGTTGTTGTAAAGCTATAGCACGCAACTGATTGCAGTATGATGATACCAAAGCAGTATTAATTGTTTTTTCGCTTACACCTTCTTTGTATTCTACATACAGAGCAATATCAATTTTACCTCGTACCAATTTGTCTGATATAATAGAACGTATTTCAAGTTCTTTTTCACGAAAAATATGAGAAATTCTCGCATTTATATCAAGTTGTTTACTGTTTAGCGATTTTATTTCTATTACAATATTTTTATCGGTCCATTCTGCTACAGCTTTACCATAGCCGGTCATTGATTGAATCATACTTACTTATTTTTTAGAATACAGCCCGGAGCATACATTCATATTTCACAACAAAAATACTATTTTTATTCAAATACTACGCTATTGCAATACATACAATCTAATATAATTAAGAGCAATAGATTTGGTGGTAATATGTAAAGTTTCCTAACAAAAAGAAGCTTACAATTGTTTTTCAAATTTGTAATTGCCAGATATCAAATCTTTTCTAATTTCTTTTTCTAATTCATCTACATCGTAATCTGTTTCAATAAATGTATCAAAGTTAACGCCTTTATAAGCTAAGAGATAATCAACTTTTAATCGATACTTAAATATTCATAAATAT
>JAJUFK010000059.1 GCA_029266015.1 Bacteroidota bacterium | reverse complement strand
GGTACGGTTGCTATTGCAGGAGCTATTTCTCATAAATACAATATACCGGTGGTTCCTCATATTTTATGCGGTGGTTTTACACGTAAAGAAACTGAATATGTACTTATTGATTTACATTTTTTGGGAATTGATAATGTGCTTGCTCTAAGGGGTGATGCTTTGCGAAGTGATGAACCGTATGCGCCTGAGCCTGATGGTAATACCTATGCCCGGGATTTGCTTCGTCAAATAAGTGATATGAATAAAGGAAAATATATTGGTGATACAGAATACTATACGTCTACTCCAACAAATTTTTCGTGTGGAGTGGCCGGATATCCTGAAAAGCACTATGCTGCCCCTGATTTAGATACTGATATTTTGCATTTAAAAGAAAAACAAGATGCCGGGGCCCAGTATATCATTACTCAAATGTTTTTTAATAATACTTATTATTTTGATTTTGTTGCCAAATGCAGAGCAGTTGGTATTACTATACCTATTGTTCCCGGAATTAAACCAATAGGACTCAAAAACCAAGTAGATGTATTACCAAAATTATTTCATATACAATTACCAAAAGATTTAGATTCTGCTTTGCGTAACTGTGCTGATGATGAACAAGCAAAGCAAATAGGAACAGAATGGGCAATTATGCAAGCAAAAGAATTGATTGCTCACAAAGTACCATTATTGCATTTGTTTACATATAGCAGTGCAAAACAATCTGTAGATATAGCTAAAGCTGTGTTTTAAATTATGATTTCTCTTTCCAATGTAGCTGTTCGGTTCGGAGGGTTTACCTTATTCGATGATATTTCTGTAATGATTACCGAACAAGATAAAATTGGTTTGGTAGGTAGAAATGGTGCAGGAAAATCTACATTACTTAAAATTATTGCTCAAGTAGATAATCCAAGTGAAGGTTCGGTGGTAATTCCCGATGGCTGTAAGATTGGATATTTGCCACAGCAAATGAAAGTAAGTAATGGTAAGTCTGTATTTGATGAAGTAAAAACAGCTTTTGATGATATACAAGCATTACAGAAAAAACTTGTGTTTTTACAAAATCAATTGTCAGAACGAACAGATTATGAGTCTGATGAATATATGAAAATTATTCATGAGGTTACTGAACTTACTGACTATATTCATATGCATGGAGCAAATGAAATTGATGGTGAGATTGAACAAATGTTGATGGGATTAGGATTTGTGCGAACAGATTTTAATAGACCTACCTCCGAATTTAGTGGTGGTTGGCGTATGCGTATTGAATTAGTAAAATTGCTTCTTAAAAAACCTGATATTCTTTTACTTGATGAGCCTACGAATCATCTTGATATTGTTTCAATAGAGTGGCTCGAAAAATTTTTGATACAATTTAAAGGTGCAATTATACTAATTTCGCACGACAGAAGATTTTTAGATGCTGTAACACACAAAACATTTGAAATAAGTCTTCATTCATTACAATTATATCCTGCTCCTTATAGTGAATATCTTATACTTAAAGAAGAACGGTATCAACAACAATTGGCTGCATATGAAAATCAACAAAAAATGATTGCCGATACCGAAAAGTTTATTGAACGTTTTCGATACAAAGCAACAAAATCAGTTCAAGTGCAATCGCGTATAAAACAACTTGAAAAGATTGAACGAATTGAAGTAGAAAAGGATACACTTGGTGCTTTTAAAATCGCTTTTCCGCCTGCTCCCCGATCAGGAACAGTAGTTGTAAAAATTGAAAATGTAACTAAAAAATATGGTGATAAAACAATACTTAAAGATGTAGTTTGTACAGTAGAACGTGGGCAAAAAATTGCGTTTGTCGGTAAAAATGGCGAAGGAAAATCTACATTAATTAAGTGTATTTTACAAGAAATAGCATATGAAGGGTCTATAACATTGGGGCACAATGTGCAAGTAGGATACTTTGCTCAAAATCAAGATGAAATACTTGATGAAAATGCCACAGTACTCGAAACTCTTGATGCAATTGCCGTAGGTGAAATACGAACAAAATTGCGAGATATTTTAGGTGCATTTTTCTTTAGTGGTGAAGATGTTGATAAAAAAGTTCGAGTACTTTCAGGTGGCGAACGCAATAGATTAGCAATGGCTAAATTAATGTTGCAGCCTTATAATGTATTAATTCTCGATGAGCCCACAAATCATCTTGATATACAATCGAAAGCTGTTCTTAAAAAAGCATTGATGAATTACGATGGTACGGTACTTCTAGTATCGCATGATCGCGATTTTTTAGAGGGACTTACTACTCATATTTATGAAGTAAAAGAAACAAAAGTACGCGAAGTAATCGGAGATTTACAAGAATATTTATCGCAATTACATGTTGAAACATTATTGCAGTCAAAGCAAAATGAACACAAACTACAAAAACAGGATATAAACGTTAATAAGCGAGAGTATGAACAACGAAAAGAAAAAGAACGTGAATTGCGAAAAATTGAAAATGCAATACACAAAATAGAGATACAAATTCAAGATATAGAATCACAAATACATTTACTTACAACTAAATTTATAGAGCAAACAGCAGATATAACTGCCGATGATTATAAAAATCACGCTCTATTACAAGATGAATTAGAACGAACAATCATAGAATGGGAGAGTTTAATTCAAGAATTAGAGAAAAAAAAAATAGCGATTAAAACCGGAAATATAATGTAACACCCGAACTTAATGAAGAAGAATATAGAGAAGGGGTTATATATGGAATACAGCGAATACTTAAATCATCACTTGTATCAAAATTATATAAATGAGCATATACATAGGCTTCTAACACGTTTAATACATACCACGTTCCTATTCCTATAAGTGTTAAATCTCGATATCTTCTATAATAGTCTCGTCCTTCTCTTACATTTTCAGGGTAGTATCCTGAAGTACCAAATACCGTAAGTTGTACATTTGTTGGAGGTGTTTCACCTTTCTCTAGATATGGCATTCTGTAGGCATCATAAACCGACTTAAATTCTTTGTAATTTTTTTGATAGTATGAAAAACCGTATCCCAAACCTGCAAAACCGGCATAAATAATAGGAACTTTTAAATAATTTTTGTTATAAACTTGTCCTAATCCAGGACAAGCAGCAGAAAGTATAGCAGCAGTCTTTGGAGAATGGTTTAAATACGTATTATCAGATAAAGAAGTAGAATCTTTTGAAACTAATTTTTGTGAATATGTATTGTTTATTATACAAATGAACAAACAAATAATTCCCAAATATTTTGACATACAGTTATTCTTTAATTTTATCTAAAATACCTAATATTCTTTCTAAATCAACTTCAGAAGAAAATGGAATTGTTATTTTGCCATTACCTTTGGGAGAAATAGAAAAAGATACTTTAGCTTTGAATCGGTTACATAAATCATCTTGTAATAATTTATATTCTTCGGTTAATTTTTGTTTAGCCGAGACTGCATCGTCAATTTGTTTTACTTCTTTATATTTACGAATCATTTCTTCTACTTCGCGAACAGAAAGCTCAGATTCAATTATTTTAGTAAATAACTGAACTTGTAAGTCAGTATCCTCTATTGTTATAAGAGCACGAGCATGCCCCATAGAAATGTCTTCATTTATAATACCTAATTGAATTTCGGGAGGTAGTTTGAGAAGTCGTAAATAATTTGCTATAGTAGCACGTTTTTTTCCTACACGCTCACTAAGTTTTTCTTGTGTTAAATTGCATTCTTCAATTAATCGTTGGTAGCTGGTAGCAATTTCAATAGCATCAAGGTCTTCACGTTGAACATTTTCAACCAATGCCATAGTAAGCATATCAACTTCATTTACCGTTCTTATGTATGCAGGAATACTATCTAAACCTGCTAATTGAGCAGCTCTAAATCGTCGTTCTCCGGAGATTATTTGATATGTTTCGGGCCCAACTTCGCGAACAGTAATTGGTTGAATAACACCTAAATGAGTAATAGACTCAGCAAGTTCAGCCAAAGCATCTTCATCAAATTTTGTGCGAGGTTGATTAGGATTTGCTTGTATTTTTGATATTTCTAATTCTATTCCAGTTTTCAACGGAGGTCTGTGAACCGGTTTGCCAATGCTTTCAGAATCGCCCAATAGGGCACCTATTCCTTTGCCTAACGCATTTTTTTTTGTCATACTGCTACGCCTTCTTTTATTTCAGGTAAATTATTTTTTATAAGTAATTCTTTGGCAAAGTTAAGATAATTAATTGAACCGTTAGAATTAGCATCGTATAAAATTACAGGTTTACCGAAACTAGGTGCCTCACCCAAACGAACATTGCGTTGAATAAGAGTTTCAAATACCATTGATTGAAAATGAGTTTTGAGTTCTTCAACAACTTGATTTGCTAAACGAAGTCGTATATCGTACATGGTTAGCAAAAATCCTTCAATATGTAATGCCGGATTTAATCGTGTTTGTATTATTTTTATAGTGTTTAGCAGTTTACCTAATCCTTCAAGAGCAAAATATTCGCATTGTACTGTTACAATGGTTGAATCTGCTGCCGTAAGTGCATTAACCGTAAGTAATCCAAGTGATGGAGAACAATCAATAAGTATAAAATCATAATCATTACGAATAGGTTCAATCGCTTGTTTTAACACAAGTTCTCTATCTCTTTGATTAAGCATTTCTATTTCAGCACCAACTAAATCAATATTAGCAGGTAAAATGTGTAGTTTTTCTAATTCGGTTTGTAATATAGCTGTGCGTGGATCAATTTTGCCAACTATGCATTCATATATGCCTTTTGATATAGTTTTGTCATCTATACCAACTCCCTGTGTTGCATTACCTTGAGGGTCAAAATCAATAATTAACACTTTGTATTCGAGTACTGCTAAACTTGCACCCAAATTTATTGCAGTAGTAGTTTTACCTACACCACCTTTTTGATTTGCTATTGCTATTACTTTACCCATTTTATTATTATTTATGGCTTGAATGGTCAAAAATACAAAAAATACAAGTTCTAAAAATTATCATATATTTTGATATCACATTTTTATTCATCAATTTGCTTCTAATGTCTTGATTTTTAATTGATAAAAAGTTATTAACAGCAATGCAGTTTTTTGTTTCTTGTGCTAAATTTTTTAGAAGTGTATAAAAAAAAATAGTACAGTTTGTTTTTTTACATGCATTTTTCTGTTAATAATTTGATAATATTATCTTGTATGAATGCAAAAAAAACAGTTGTAAAACCTGTACTTTTGATAGTTCAAAAAACAATGCAACTATGTCAGTAGAATATACCGAAGAAAGTATAAAGAGCCTTGATTGGAAAGAGCATATTCGCCGTCGTCCGGGAATGTATATAGGTAAATTGGGTGATGGTTCTGCCAGTGATGATGGTATATATATTTTATTAAAAGAATCTCTTGATAATTCTATTGATGAATATATGATGGGATATGGTAAAACCATTGATATTCAAATTTCTGAACATACGGTAGCTATTCGTGACTATGGTAGAGGAATACCTTTGGGGAAGGTTCTTGATGTAAGTTCAAAAATAAATACGGGTGGCAAATATGATTCGGGTGCTTTTAAAAAATCAGTAGGATTAAACGGTGTAGGATTGAAGGCTGTAAATGCTTTGTCGTCTTCTTTTATTATTCAATCGTTTCGTGATGGATTTGTTAAAACAGTAGAATACAGTAGAGGTACAGTATTATCTAATGAACCTGAAGCTGCAACAACAGAACCCAATGGAGTATTTGTGAAATTTAGACCTGATGATACTATATTTACAAATTTTGCCTATAGGCTTGAGTATGTAGAGGAAATGCTCAAAAATTATACATACCTTAATGCCGGGCTTGCTATTTTGTTGAATGGTAAAAAATTTATTTCAAAAAACGGATTGCTTGATTTATTGCAAGAAAATTTAAGTAGTGAAGCCCTTTATGACCCCATACATTTGAAAGGAGAAGATATAGAGATTGCTATAACCCATGAAAATAGATATGGCGAAATGTATTATTCTTTTGTAAACGGACAAAATACAATTCAAGGTGGTACACATTTAAATGCGTTTCGCGAAGCATATGTTAAAACAATACGAGAATTTTATAATAAAAATCTAGAGGGAGTTGATATTCGTCAGAGTGTAATTGCAGCTATAAGTATAAAGGTAGAAGAACCTGTATTTGAATCACAAACCAAAACAAAATTGGGGTCCAAAGATATGGCACCCAATGGCGTGAGTGTTAATAAATTTATAAATGATTTTTTAAAAGAACGTCTTGATAATTTTTTACATAAAAATCCATTAATTGCTGACGCGTTGCTCAAGAAAATACAGGAGTCGGAGCGTGAACGTAAAGCTATGTCGGGAGTGCAAAAAAAAGCAAAAGAAATGGCAAAAAAAGCCAATTTGCACAACAGAAAACTTCGTGACTGTAGAGTTCATTACAATACAAATCATGAATTGCGCAACGAAACGTGTATTTTTATAACCGAAGGAGATTCGGCAAGTGGGTCAATTACAAAATCAAGAAATGCTAATACGCAAGCTGTATTTAGTTTGCGAGGAAAACCTCTCAATACGTTTGGGTTAACTAAAAAAGTGGTGTATGAGAATGAAGAATTTAATTTATTACAGGCAGCTCTTAATATTGAAGAAGATATCGAAAATTTACGATATAAGCATGTTATAATTGCTACCGATGCTGATGTTGATGGTATGCATATTCGATTGTTATTAATTACTTTTTTCTTGAATTTTTTTCCCGATTTAATCAAAAAAGGTCACGTTTTTATATTGCAAACACCGCTTTTTAGAGTTCGTAATAAAAAAGAAACAAGATACTGCTATAGCGATGAAGAACGATTGAAAGCAATTGAAGAATTAAAACCAAATCCCGAGATTACTCGATTCAAGGGATTAGGTGAAATTTCTCCCGATGAATTCTGTCATTTTATAGGAAAAGATATTCGACTTGAACCAGTTAAATTGAGTAAGGATATGGCAATCAGTGATTTGTTAACATATTATATGGGGAAAAACACACAAGAGCGTCAAGATTTTATAATTAGTAATTTAAGAATTGAAGAAGATGTTCCGGTAGAATAAAGTAACTGCTATACAATAATATTTATTAAAAGATGTTAACAGTCTGTATTGTTTAGTGTTTTAAATGTTATTTTTGTGAAACTAAAAAAAAACTGCAATGAAAAAAATATTTCTATTTGTTTGTGTTGGATTCGTAATAACATCATGTGTTAGTACTAAAAAATATAAAGCTCTGCAAGATAATTGTACAAGTATTCAGGATTCTCTGCGTTTAGAACTTGCCGCTAATACAAAAGAACTTATAGGATTGCGAGAACGACATCTAAAATTAGAAAGTGAAAGTGTTGCTCTTCGTGCTGATTCTGCATCTAAAAATAGAACCATTAATAATTTAACATTAGAAAATGTTGAATTGAAAAAATTGAACGAAAATTTAAATGCAAAGCAAACGAAATTAGTGCAACAAGCAGCTTTAGAGAGTAGAAAAATGCTTGAAGAATTACAAGCCGCTCGTGCTATACTTCAAAAGCGAGAGGATGCATTGGATTCTATAAAATTAAGTTTAGAAACAGAACGAAAAGCTCTTGATAAAATTCGTAAAGAATTAGGAATCAAAAATGATGAAATTCTTATAAAAAACAAACAACTTGCTGATATGGAAGAGTTGCTCCGTCGTAAAGATTCTGCGGTTGTAGCTCTTCGAACTAAAATTCAAAAAGCCTTAGTTGGTTTCGAAGGTCAAGGTCTTACTATTGAACAACGTGATGGTAAAATTTATGTGTTATTAGATGAGGCTTTGTTGTTTAAAGTAGGAAAAAGTGATGTAAGCGAAAAAGGACAAGAGGCTCTGAAAAAATTAGCAACGGTGTTGGAGCAAAATCCCGATATAAATATTACAGTTGAAGGACATACAGATAATACAGGAGGTGAAAAATTGAATTGGGAATTAAGTACTAAACGTGCTTTGGCAATATCATATATATTACTTGATAATTCAAAAATCAATGGAAAACGAATTACTGTTGCAGGTAGAGGTCAGTTTTCTCCAATTGATAATTCGAATACTACCGTAGGGCGTGCTAAAAATAGAAGAAGTGAAATTATTTTAACGCCTGATTTGCAAGAATTATATAATATAATTCAAAACAAATAAATGTTTTGTTTTGAGTTTATACTGTGTTTCTTTTTGCTAATAGTATGTAGTATATTTGTATAAAGAAACAATCATATTATTTGTAATTTTTTAATGAAATCTTCAGAAGCTACTTTATTGCATGTTTGTAAGGCAGTTAATCATATAACTGATTCTGAAGCATTACATAGTGTAATTACAAATAGTGAAATACCTGTTTCTATTAGAGTTAATCCAAATAAAATTCAACAGACGTTACCCTATGAAAAAGTTCAATGGTGCAGTCATGGATATTATTTACCTAAGCGTCCTATTTTTACTTTAGATCCATTATTTCATGCAGGAGCATACTATGTGCAAGAAGCTGCTTCAATGTTTTTGGAACAAATAGTAGCTCCGTATACATATAAACCAGTAAAAGTTTTTGATGTTTGTGCAGCTCCGGGTGGTAAATCAACTCATGTTATTTCATTGTTGCAAAGAGGCAGTTTGTTGGTTGCAAACGAAGTAATACGCAGTAGAGCTCATATTCTATCGGAAAATATCATAAAATGGGGAAAGTCAAATTGTGTTGTTACCAATAATGATCCTAAAGATTTTGATTTTTTATCAGGTTTTTTTGATATAGTAATTGTAGATGCGCCTTGTTCGGGCGAAGGAATGTTTCGTAAAGATGTTTCCACAATTCAAGAATGGTCTCCGTCACATGTTGATTTATGCAGTAAACGACAAACTCGAATTTTACATGATGTATGGAATACTTTGGCTCCGGGTGGTATACTTATTTATAGTACTTGTACATTCAATGAAATTGAAAATGAAGATGTGGTAAGCGATTTTATAGCACAAACCGGTGCTACTTGTAAACAAATTTCCTTTTTTCAAGATTGGAATATAACTGAGCATGAAAAAAAAGGAGCAGTATGTTATAGGTTTTTCCCTCATAAAACAAAAGGAGAAGGATTTACTATTTCTGTAATTTGCAAGCATAATGGAACAGAATTTGAACCTCCAAAACGTACCCCTCAAGCAAAAAATATAACTATAATTCCCGAAAAAAATCGTCTTCATTTTTCTAATTTAATTCAAAATTATCAAAGTATTGTATATGAACGACAAAAAGGAATAATATGGTCATTTGCAAAAGATTATCGAAAATTTTTACTCGATATATATATGCATTGTAATGTAATCCATGCAGGTATTCCTTTAGTTCATATTCAGGGCCATAAGCTTAATCCATTACCGGGTTTAGCTTTTGCAAATAGTTTTAATTCTACTATATTGCCTAAACTTGAGGTAGATTTATATACTGCGTTACGATATTTTAAAAAAGAATCACTTGAAATTTCTCATATGTCTAAAGGATGGATACAACTAACCTATAAAGGTGTTTCAATAGGTTTTGTAAAGAATATTGGTAATAGAGCAAACAATCCATATCCACAAGAATGGAGTATAAAGATGAATGTGCATCAAAATCAAATGTGGTCAATATTGTAACGTAACATTTACATTATTTTACCTCAGTAACATAAGCTCCGCTTACTTCTCCTTTTATTTGAGATAAATCAGTTAATGCTGAATCTTTAGTATTATATGGTCCAATATATACTTTAAATAGCTTTGGTCCATTTGAAACATAGTCCGGTATCCAATAATATCCACATTTTTTGCCTTGAGTAGAAAGAGTTGCAACTGTTTTAATGGCAGTAGCTTCGTTTGAAATACTTGAATAGCTTATAATCCAACAAGGAGTTTGAAGTTTACCTTTGGTTACAACTCTATCAATAGGTTGTGAGTCTGTTTTTTGTGTGTTTTTCTTAACAGGAGTTTGGCTTTCTAATGTTTTTGTAATAGTTTTTACTACTTCTTCTTCAGGTACCGATGAAGAATTCTGAGTATCAATCTCTTCTTTTGTTATTATAGTATTTTCGGTAGAATCTGTTTTTGCTAGAGTTTCATTTGTATGTGTAGTATCTGATTCTATAGTGATAATACCTTTATCAACTAAAGATGGAAACTGTTTAGCAAGAATCGAAGGGTTTATTACGAATAAATATGCTCCTGCTGAAACTATAATAAATAAAGAAACAATGAGAATTAATCCGATTTTACTTTTAGAATTGTTTTCTCTTGAAAGTTTTTCCTGTTGAGGTTCTTCTTTTTTCTTATGTTTTGCTTGTTTTAATCGAGCAATTCGTTCTGCTTTGGTTTCCTTTTTCTGAGGTTCTTGTATTTGCTGTTTTTCCGGTTCTAGTTCTTCGTTTGCATAATTCGAAATTGATTCTGAGGGAGAAGTATTTAATTCATTATGTTCAATATTTTGTTTTTCATCTATTTCAATGATTAATTCATCATTGTTTTTGGGTGATACAATAGGTTCTTGTTGAATATTTTCGTTTTGAACCGATTCTTTTTCATTTTCTTTATTTTCGGGAGTATCATTCATGGTTTTTAATTTTAGGTTTGTTACAAATATAAAAAATAGCGTTAACCTTTTCAATAGCTATTTAAAAGAAATAGAAGAATTAAAAATAACGTCTTTATACATTTTACTATATGGTATAGAAGATGTTTTTCCATTATATTCTAAATGTAGTCTATTTTCTTCAATACGGTTTAAATATCTTTTGTTGATTATAAAACTACGATGAGTTCTAATAAACATATGACTTGGTAACATGTCTTCAAAAGATTTTAATGTATTGTTGGTTAAATAAACAGAATCACAAGTAATAATTTTTGAATAATTATCATGAGCTTCTATCCATATAATGTCTTGTTGTAAGACTTTATAATACGCATTTTTCTTTTTAAAAAAATACGCATTGTCTGATTCCGGTTTCATTTGTGCTGATTGTTCTTTCAGAGCATCTTTAACTTTTTGGATACTCTTCAAAAAACGAGGGTACTCAATAGGTTTAAGTAAGAAATCAATAGCATTATAATTAAATGCATCTATAGCATAGTTTTTATTTGATGAAATAAAAATAATT
>JAJUFK010000175.1 GCA_029266015.1 Bacteroidota bacterium | reverse complement strand
TTTTCATAATACAGTTTAAAATTAATACTTTTTTTATACTTTTAAACTGTCCAGTTTTTGGGGGAGTTTACAATGACAAAACAAACAGTTTGATGATTAGAAGATTTAAAAATATTGCTTCTTTATTTCTCTTGTTGGTATTCATTTTACCTTCAATAGTGAAACTTGAGCATCATCATAAACACTTTGAATGCAAAGCAAAGAATGAGAAGCATTACCATGTATTTCATGAGAAATGTGCTGTTTGTAATTTTGAATTTTCCATATTTTCGTCAGACTTTGAAAATATTGTTTTATTAAAAGAACAACCTGTAGCAAAGTATTGCAATAATTACAGGTCAGTTAATTATTCTATACTCTCTAAATACTCATTTTTATTACGTGCTCCACCTTATAGACAGA
The DNA here is from genome assembly GCA_029266015.1 of Bacteroidota bacterium. GTDB lineage: Bacteria > Bacteroidota > Bacteroidia > Bacteroidales > UBA1715 > MWCJ01. The sequence continues at coordinate 4,993 of JAJUFK010000175.1, read as the reverse complement.
TTTGAAATAAACACCTTTTGAGGTGTTCAATGAAAATTTGTTTTAAAAATTAATACGTAATAAAATGAAAAAAATATTTATCATTTGCGTTATGATATTGTCGTATAATATATCGAATGCACAAAACAAAATAACAGGAAAAATTACAAACCAAGACAATTTACCATTGATTGGTGCAAGCATTTTCATTCCTGACATGAATAAAGGTACAATCTCAAATTCTAATGGAACTTACGAATTATCGAATTTGCCGAATGGAAAGATTAAAATTCAATTTTCGACATTAGGATACACTAATCGTATTGAAACAGTTGATTTAAATGGAAACAGTTTGGAATTAAATATCATACTAAACCAAAAAGCAATAGAAATGGAAACAATAGTTGTTTCTGGTGGATACAACTCAACTCAACATGAAAATGCGGTGAAAATTGACATTCTCAAACTCGACCCACTAACAATTACAAAAACTCCAAATTTTACAGAAGCACTAACTAAAATACCTGGAGTTGATATGATTTCTAAAGGAAGCGGAGTTTCAAAGCCTGTTATTCGTGGGCTTTCAATGAATGACATTTTAGTTCTAAATAATGGAGTGCGATTTGAAAATTATCAGTATTCGAGTCATCATCCGCTCGGGATTGATGAATTTGGAATTGAAGATGTTGAAATCATCAAAGGACCTGCTTCATTGCTTTATGGTTCAGATGCAATTGGTGGTGTTATCAATTTTATAAAAGAAAAACCTGCTCCGATTGGCAGTATTGTTGGTGATTACAACATGCAACTTTTTTCAAACACACTAGGTATGACTAATAATTTAGGTATAAAAGGAGCCTCGAAAAAGTTTTTCGGAGGGATAAGAATTGGACAAAAAACAAATTCCGATTTTCTTCAGGGAGGTGGTGCTTATGTTCCAAACTCACGTTTTAACGAAATGTCTGTTAAGGCAAATACAGGATATACAGATAAGGTTGGAACTTTCAAATTGTTTTATGACTTCAACAATCAAAAACTTGGATTGGTGGAAGATGAAGCAATTGAAGCAATAAGCAAAAGAGAAAGAGAAAATAATATTTGGTATCAGGAATTGAATACTCATTTACTTTCTTCTCAAAATAAGTTGTATTTAGGCAAATTCAAACTTGATATTAATTCAGCGTTTCAAAATACAGAACTTGTCCATTTTGGAGATGTTGGTGTTTATGAAATTCAAATGGAACTTGCAACCTTAACGTATGATGCAAAACTTCATTTGCCATCTAAGAAAAACTCAGAATATATAATCGGGTTTCAGGGGTTCAATCAAACCAATACAAATCTGAATAACAGAGAAACAAAATTAATACCTGATGCTACAACTAATAATAATTCTGCTTTTGGTTTGTTACAATATACTTTTTTCAAGAAACTAAAAGTACAAACTGGTGTTCGTTACGACAATAAGACAATTTATACACAGGAAATTGGTTTAGCGACAGATACAATGACATATCGAGCGTCACTTGACAAATCATTTGGCAGTTTTAGCGGTTCGCTCGGTGCTACTTATAACTTTTCTGAAAAATTATTATTTAGAGCAAACTATGCCGCAGCTTACCGAACTCCCAACTTAGCGGAACTTACTTCAAACGGACAACACGAATTGCGATACGAAATCGGAGACCATAATCTTGTTCCCGAAAATGCCTATGAAACAGATTTAAGCATTCATTACCACAAGGATAATTTCACTTTTGACATTGCAGGATTTTATAACATTGTCAATAATTATATTTTCATTTCTCCAACTGGCGACACTACGGCTTCTGGAATAGATATATTTAGATACAAACAGGCAAATTCGACTTTGTTCGGAGGTGAAGCAGGTATACATGTTCATCCAAAAACATTAAAATGGTTGCATTTTGAAGCAACGTTTTCATCCGTAATCGGCAAACAAGATAATGGAGACTACCTGCCATTTGTACCCGCTCATAAATTGCGTTTTGAATTAAGAGGTGAAAAAGAAAAATTAATGTTTTTTAAAAAGGCTTTTGTTTCAGTTAATACAGGCACCGCATTTAATCAAAACAAAGTGGCACCTGACGAAACTACAACAACGGGTTATACATTAATTGATTTAAGCATTGGTGGTAATATAAAAATGAAAAATCAATTAGTTTCATTGAGTATTAGTGCAAATAATGTATTGAACACAAAATATATTGACCATTTATCAACATTAAAAGAAGTGAATTTGTATAATCCGGGTAGAAATATTTCATTAAATTTGAAAATTCCATTTGGAGTAAAAATGTATGACAAGAATTAACAAGACTTAATCGAGTAGACTGCCGTCAGGCAAAGACTGACGGAGAGCTCTCACACCATCCGCCACGGCGGTTTAATAAGGTATGGAGCTGTGTTTTGTGTAGTATTCTGTCATAGATTCATACCCACGTTTTGCAAGGCGTTCGAGAGTTATTGTTGTTACAAGCATTGGGTTTTGGGCTACTGCCCAGCCTCCTTTTCTTATTCGGCTCCATCTAAATGCGTCTGTGACGTTTACGCCAAGTCGTATTAGGTTTTTGCGTTTTCGTTCTCTCTTTTTCCAATTGCGCCAAATATCAGACTATCTAAAAACTCCACTCATATATCGATTCATGTGAAAATATCACAAACTAATCTCCCCCCCCTTTACCTCTAATTAATAACATTTTAATAACAAACGAAATACATTTTTCACATTTCATTAACATTACGGTATGATTTGAATAATTTTTGACATTGATATTTGTAAAAAAAATACAAAATATGATTCAGTCATCTTTTCTCAGCCAGTCACAAATCCGAAAAATCGGACAATTAAACAGACTCAAATATCAATCAATGTATTATATGTTTCATTCCTATTGTGAAACAATGCTGCAAGGCACTTCAGTATATGCTATTGATGACTATTTTGCCAGCCATTGTATTGAAACCTTTTTTAAACAACTCGACATTGAAATACAATATAATCAACAGATGCTTGAACAAATTCCTGCTACAGGACCTTTTGCTGTCATAGCAAATCAACCTTTAGGAGGATTAGATGCATTATTACTTTATAAGATTATTTCACAAAAACGACCCGATTTTAAAATTGTAGAAGATATTGGAGCCATTCAAAATCCGGTATTTGAAAAAATATTTTTCCAAACATATCCTTTTGCCGATTCTAAAGGTTCACCAAATAAATCGGGTATTATAAAAATGTATGAACACTTCAAAAACAATCAAGCATTAGGATTTTTTCCTGCTCAACAAGGCAATATTTATAAATTTAACAAACAACACAAAACAGATGGAGAATGGCAAACAAATATATTAGGAGCTATAAAATACGCCGAAATACCAATAATTCCGGTATATATTCAACACTCCGATGCAACTATGTTGGAAATAGCAAAAAAAACATATCCCGTGTTAAGTCTTAAACGATTACGATTACCATTTTTCAAAAAAAATAATTACACATTACAGTGTATAATTGGTGCAGCAATTAGCAGCAATGAACAAAAAAAATTCAATAAAGATTTTAGCCTTACGCGCTATGTAAGAGCTCATGTATATGTATTGGCTTATAAAAATATAGAAATAAAAGATTTTTTTTCCATATTTAAACAAACTAATCAAACTGACCCTAAACCTATAATAGAACCTGTTCCTGTGGTTATGCTTGAACAAGAAATAAATTCAATTCGTAAAAACGATAGATTATTTTCGTTTAAACAATTTGAAGTATATTGTTCATCGGCGGTAAGAATTCCGTTTATAATACGAGAAATAGGAAGACTCAGAGAACTTACTTTTAGAGCAGTAGGTGAAGGTACAAATAATGAAATTGACATAGATGAATACGATATATACTATGAACACTTATTTATATGGGATACAACTGCAAAAAAAGTAGTAGGAGCATATAGAATAGGTAAAGGTAATGAAATATTGAAACAATACGGTAAAAAAGGCTTTTATATACATAGTTTATTCAAAATTCAAAACACAGTTTTACCTATTCTTTCTCAATCACTTGAATTAGGACGTTCGTTTATAGTACCGGAATATCAAAAACATCATCATTCTTTATTTTTACTCTGGAGAGGCATAGTGTACTTTTTGCTGAAAAATGAAGAATACAGATACCTTATTGGCCCGGTAAGTATCAGTAATTCATTTACCGAAATATCAAAAAGTTTAATAGTTTCATTTATCAAATCGCAACATTTTCATCATACATTAGCAAAGCAAATACGACCACGAAAAGATTTTAAAGTACCAAAAAAATTGGTTGGAGACATTCAAGCACTTGTAGAACATGTTGACTTAAAAAAATTAGATTCATTTATAAGTAATTACGAAGAAGATTTACGTATTCCTGTGTTACTCAAAAAATATATAAGTTTAAATGCCAAAATCATAAACTTCAATATAGATCCTTTGTTTAATAATTGTTTAGACGGACTAATAATAGTTGACATTTTTGAGATTCCATTTGATAATATTACAGCCATAGCAAAAGATGTAGATGATACAAAAATTCTGCAACGTTTTTTTAACTGATAGTTTCGTTTTATTTAAAAAACACTATTACGCGAAACACGTAAAAAACATTCCGAACTATTCGTAATTTTTTGATTTTTAACAATTTACAGTAAAAATATTATAAGTATTTTATATTTTTGCCTTATAATTTTTTTATAAATCGTAGTTTTTATTTACAAAAATTTAAAAATAATATGTCAAAAGATTTAGAATTACAAGTGAATGATTTTATGGCAAAAATTATTGCCAAAAATCCGGGTGAATTAGAATTTCATCAAGCGGTAAAAGAAGTTGTAGAATCAATTTTACCATTTATTGAAGAAAATCCGAAATACAAGGCAGCAAAAATTCTGGAACGAATAGTAGAACCGGAACGTGTTATCATTTTTAGAGTTCCATGGATAGACGATAAAGGTGAAATACA
>JAJUFK010000351.1 GCA_029266015.1 Bacteroidota bacterium | reverse complement strand
GGTATTTCAGGACTTTCAATTGCTCATTGTTTGAAATATCACTATGAGATAAAAGTATTTGAAAAATCATCAAAACCAGGTGGACTAATTAAATGTGATAGAATTGACGGGAGTCTTTATCATATGGTTGGAGGACATGTTTTTAATTCAAAACGTCAAGATGTTTTAGATTGGTTTTGGAATTTCTTTGATAAAGAAAAAGAGTTCACAAAAACTATACGAAATGCAACGATTTATTTAAATAAACCAATTGGATATCCTATTGAAAACCACCTATATGAATTAGAAGAGCAAACAATGAAAAATACCATTGCTGATTTACTTTGTATAACAAAAATGGATAAAAATGAGCCGAAAAATTTTGAAGAATTTTTAAAAAATCGATTTGGTGAAACATTATATAATCTTTATTTTAAACCATATAATGAAAAAATTTGGAAAAGAGATTTAACAAAAGTACCTCTTTTTTGGTTAGAAGGTAAACTTCCGATGCCAACTGTTGAAGAAATAATTTTCAATAATTTTAATGAAGAAAAGGAAATGAATATGGTTCATAGTTCATTTTATTATCCTAAACAAAACGGTTCTCAATTTCTTGCTGATAGATTATCTCAAAATCTTGACATCGTTTATAATACTGAAATTAAAAATATTTCGCATTCTAATAATAGACAAAAATGGATAATAAATGGGGAGTATGAATCTGATTTTATAATATTTGCAGGTAATGTAAAACAATTAACTGATATAATCAAAAATTCAATTAATTTAAATCATTTTGTCAATGATATTAAAGGATTGGAATATCATGGAACGACATCTGTATTTTGCGAAGTTGAACCTAATCCCTATAGTTGGATTTATCTTCCTGATAAAAATCATCAGTCACATAGAATTATTAATACAGGGAATTTTTCCGAAACAAATAATAAAAAAGGAATTAAAACAGCAACAATAGAATTTACTGATTATATTGATACGAATACAATATTAGAAAATTTAAAGCTTATTCCTTTTAAACCAAAATATATTGCACATACATACACCGAATATACGTATCCAATACAAAATAGTAATACTAGAGATATAATATCAAAAATTAAAAAAACTATTGAACCGGAAGGTTTATTTTTATTGGGGCGTTTTGCTGAATGGGAATATTATAATATGGATGCGGCAATGGGTGCAGCAATTGATTTGGCTAATAAAATAATTAAATGTTAAAATGGGAATAAAAAAAAATTTTGTGTATAACACAATTTTAACAGTTTCTCAATATATAATAGGATTAATAATTTTCCCTTATATATCAAGGGTTTTGGGCGTTTCAAATATTGGAATTATTGGGTTTGTAGATAATTCATTAAACTATTTTCTAATATTCTCAACTATGGGAATAGGAAGCGTTGGTGTTCGAGAGATTGCAAAATATCAAAATAATAGAGAAGCATTGAATAAGATTTTTTCTAGCCTAATGACATTATCATTTATATTTACATCTATAGTATTAATTATTTTTTTTACTTTAATTTTTTATGTTCCTAAATTTAATATTTACAAAGATCTATTTTATATAGGTAGTATAAAAATTATTTTCTCATTTTTATTAATCGAATGGTTTTTTAAGGGCATTGAAAACTTTAAATATATAAGTATTCGAAGTATTTTTATTAAAATATTGTACGTAATTACTTTATTTTTATTTGTTAAAAATGAAAATGATGTACGAATATATTTTGTACTTACTGTTGGCACTGTCTTACTTAATGCAATTATAAATATTTTATATTCAAGGTATTTCGTGAGTTTTTCAATAAAAAATATTTCCTTGAAACCTTTTTTTAAGCAAACAATAGTTCTAGGTTCATACGTAATATTAACATCAATGTATACAACGTTTAACGTCATGTACTTAGGTTTTACTTCTAATCCGGAACAAGTCGGATATTATTGGACTGCATTAAAAATATACACAATTATTCTAAGTATATTTTCTGCATTTACAAGTGTGATGATGCCTCGAATGAGTGCTTTATATTCGGAGCAAAATATTGAAAAATTTAATCAACTTGTTATAAAATCTTTTGAATTATTATTTTCATTTGCAATCCCTCTTGTTATTTTTACGATAATACTAGCTCCACAAATTATTTTTATATTATCAGGAAACGGATATGAAGGTGCAATTTTACCAATGCAAATTATTATGTTTCTTATTATAGTTGTTGGTGTTGCCCAAATACTAGCAATTCAAGTATTAATGCCAATGAAACAAGATAAAACAATACTTATAGCATC
>JAJUFK010000269.1 GCA_029266015.1 Bacteroidota bacterium | reverse complement strand
TTATAAGCTTCTTTAAATTCCTTTGTATAATATATTTCTATTTTACCTTGTTTATTATTGGTTGCTTTAAAATTTTGTTTCAATACCCATTCTGTTTTTACAAAATGCGGAGAAACAAATTCTTCTTTATCATAAACAATTCTTACAACAGTATATTGAGGATACTGCATTGTTTGTGGTATATAGTTACATATTTCTTGTAATTTATTTTCTATACTTTTATTTTGTTTGAATATATGTGTTGTTTTTGTAATACCATGCAATTCTTTTATTCGTTCGGTATAATCATATGAAATAACCGATAATTTTTTTTGCGCAATAAAACCACTAATCATTGCAGCAATTTGCTGTAAATCATCAGAAAGAAAAGAAGAAAATTCTGTAATTGATTTATAATATATTGTAATTTCCCCAAGTATATTTTTTTGAATTTCTATAGATTGCTTTTGAAAATAAGGAGAAATTTTGCATTCCGTATTACTATATAATATTCCCTCACATACTATCTCAACTCCAGAAACCGTTGAAATAAACCAATTTTGGAATAAATAATTACATACACGTTGCATCATATCAGAAATAGTATCAGAACTGTTTCCAATAGATATAATTTGTTGTAATACATTCTTTGTTTCTCTATTCATTTTAGCAAATTACAGATACTATATTTTATTTAAGAATCAATAGTTCCAATAAATAATTCGAATATACAGTTTTTTTTTATTGTTAAAAAAAAGAGCGGTATAAGAAACTTATACCGCTCTTAATAGAATCTATTACTAATATTGATTAAAATTTAAATCCTATAGTTGCTAATAAATTATCACGTTTAAGATTAGTTCTTGAAGAGACTTCACTTCCACTATAATTACTATATAAACTATAATATTGTTTTGTATTTGAACGTACCCATGCTATGTCACAGTAAAATCTATCATTCCCAATTCCAACTCCACCAGACACATCGGTACGTATAAAAGGATCATCTACCACATATTTTGAATATGGATTTCCATACGTTGCAAAACCACCTCTAAAACTAAATGGTCCATATCGCAATTCTCCACCAACTTTTAAATTATCTGTTTTTGTTAAATTATCTGCTATAGCCTGATTTCGAGCTGCCTCATCAGGCGAATTTAAATTTAAATAACCATAAGAATAATTTACTGATTCATAATCAACTCCTAACACAGCCAAATTTTTGTATACAAAACCTAAACTCGCAACAATTTTTGATGGTGTTAACATTTGATAATCAAATTCATTTATATTTTCAGCACTTTTATTTGGAACTTCATAATTTTCATAATTTACATGCAAAGTTGATGTTGTTGTTGTACTCATAGAATAAACTGATGGCGAATGAGCTGCAAGTCCTAATCTCAAGTATTCAACAGGTCTTACTATAACCCCTACTTTAGCATTGACTCCCATACCAACTAATTCAGTAGATTTACTATAGGTAAAGTCACTTAAATAATACAATTTTTGTTGATTATCAATTTCGGTAAACTTGAAATCTTCTGTATAAAAAATACTTTCTGCAGCAATATTTGCGCCTAAATATACTTTTTGTGAAAAGTCAATTCCAAAATTTGCCAAATATTCTCGTTTTGAACCTGATTTTTTAAGATTTACAGCCTGATCTTGACCATATTGTGTTTTAACTACATTTCCATCGTACCAACGATAATCGCTAACATACATATCACTAACAGTATCAAAGAATATTAATTTTGAATCATAAGCCAAATCATTATAATCTGAATACCATAAATCCTTATTTGCTAATCTTAAAAAATCATCGGTTATAGAACTACCATTATTTCTTGCATTAAAATTAGAGGTTTGATTATATAGATTTTGACGATTAATAGAAAAACCAAATGATACTCCCGTTATAAACAAGTCACTTTCTTTTATATTTTTACCTGACATAAAACCAATATTTGGAATTTTTAAAGAACCAGTAAATGCCCTATCATAATTACCCAAATAATGATTCTCTGTTTTAGTAAGTGTAAATTCCGGAGTAAATTCAAACAAAGAACCTCGTAACAATGCAGAACCGGCTGGATTTATACTCATTGCAGAAGCATTGGCTCCAATAGATCCAAAAGCTCCGGACATAGCAGAATAACGTGCGTTACCTGTCTGATTACTTTGACTAAATTTTAATAAATCTTCGTAATCTTGTGACCATGCATACTGTAATGCACTCACCAATAATATACTAATTACAATTTTTTTCATACTATTACATTTTTTAATTTATTATCTACTATATGATGTTCTGGAAGAACTTGAACTACTTGGTTTTGAAGTAGAATAACCTCTTTGAGGAACTTGAACATTACTATTTGACTTACTACTGGCAGGTTTATTATATGATTGTGTACTACTACCATATGAACTACTACCATTTTTTGAAGAATAATCTTGTGGACCTCTATAGCTACTATTTCTACTTGGTTGAGAAGTCGTTTCCGTTTTTCTATACACTTCAGAATGAGAGCCTCCAGAACGAGGAGTAACTTGTTGTGACTGATTATAGTCTGAATTATAACTTCTCGAAGTTTGGTTTGAATTATACTCTCTATTTACTCTTGTATTAGTATTTGATTCCGATTTATATCCTGAAGATTGATTATCATAACGCGACGAATTTGGCTGAACACGTTGCGGTTGATTTTGCGGTTGACTATTAGGTCTAGCTGGAGGCACAAACTCACTATTTCTTTGAGATGGCACAGTAGGTTGTTCCGTTTTGTAATTAGGTTGTGTATGATTATTAGGTCTTTCACCACCTCCCTGTCTTGACTGTTCAGCACTTGTTCTACCCGATTGTGAACTACTTGGCGAATTTGTTCTAGTAGTTGTTTGTGTAGAACCTGATTGCTCATTAGAATATGATTTACTTTGATAGCTTCCTCGTGGTGATGCATTTTCAGGCCTATCTGTACTTTGATAAGATCGTGTAGACGGAGAACTACTTGGAGTAGATGTTCTAGTTCGCGAATTATCATACGTTGATCCATCTTTTGACGATCCCGAATAAGAATTTGAAGGACGTGATTCTGCTTGACTTCTTCGTGAACTATAACTGGAACTTGGTCCATATGAATCATATCTTGGTTTTGATGAATAATATCGAGGATATGAATAATAATATGGATAATCATAATATCTATAATATGAATATGGATAACCGTAACCATACCCATAATAATATCCGGAATAATATGGTCGATAATATCTACATCCCCATCCCCAGTATGGTCGATAACTTATACTCCAATATGGGTCTCCTATATTTATTGAAAAAGACCAATCAGGATACCACCAATAATTGTCATAATAATATGAAGGAGTATATGTATCAAAAAAACGACGAGAATAGTAATAATCATCACTATACACATTTCCATAATAATTATTTACTATAGTTGGTTCCTTACCGTATGAATTATCTTGATTTTGAGATTCATAATTTTGTTGCTCTTCTTGCTTTT
>JAJUFK010000324.1 GCA_029266015.1 Bacteroidota bacterium | reverse complement strand
GTATAAGCTTGAAGTTCTATAACAACACTGTCACATATAGGAATATTATGTACAATTACTTGTATAAGTGAATCTAAATTGTTTTTTCCTTGATAAAGGTAATTCTCAAAAAAATCTTGTATAGTCTTTTTATATACTACATATGAGATAAATTGATGTAAACTGTCGTTGAATTGTCGAATATATGTATTGCGAGAATTATAGTATGAATTATATTGATGGGTATAATTCATTGTATCATGAGGTGTAGGTTTATCAAAATCAAAAAATATAGAAATCGGCTCAATATGTTTTATTGTTTTTTTTGGGGGCGATGTATTTGTAATAGCAGGTTTGGGGAGTATAGAATAACATATACTATTTACATAATATGATGATGATTGTATTTGTTTAGGTTTTCTATTTGATGTAAGAAATTGAATAGTATCAAAAATTCTAAAGTATAAATCATTAAAAGATGAATTATATGGTTGCGGCAATTGAAAAATAGTAGTTTGTGCTTCATTAATCTGAATTCCAAAAATATCAAATCCTCCTATAGATTCCGGTCTGTTAGAACTAACGTATAAAGTAGCATTTTTCGAGTTATAAAACGGACAAATTTCATCATAACTGCTATTTATGGATTTACCCGCATTTATAGGATTAGATAAATTACCCAAAGAGTCTTGCACGCAATACCAAATATCCATTCCACCATACCCATTTGGTAAATTTGATGAAAAGAATATTCGTATTGAATCTTGAAAAATGCAAAAATGAGGATGGATTACTAAATAGTTTTGAGTCTGAGGTATAGTTATTTGTCTAAACTCTGATATTGAATCTTTAGTAATAAAAAAAGAATATAATTGAGGTAAATTGCTATAAATTGGAGCATTACGTCTGTTTATCCAAAATTTATTTTGAATATTTGTTGGTGTTAGGTCGGTATATGTAAAATTTAATTGTGTAAAGTAAGAGTTTAATTGTTTTGATAAGGCAGAATCAGTTGAAAAAAATGTTGCATTAGTAATAGTATCATTTCTAATGAGTAATCCATTATAAACAATAGAGTTCGATATTTTTTGAACACTTAGATTTTGAAAAAATGGGCTTCCAATGTCTTCATATAAATTAATACTATCTATATAGGGTAGAGTATGTTGTTTCTCATATAGTGAAATTTTTTGTGTAGCAAAAGCAAATAATTGCTCATCTTGTTTTGAAAATTGTATAAATCTGGAATAATACTGTTTTGCTTGTGATTGCGAGCCGAGTATCTCGTATAATTCAGCTAAATAAAAATAACATTCAGGGTATTTATTTGGACTAATATGTATAAGTTTAGAATACATATTTAAAGCTTCATTATACCGCAATTGCAATCGGTAACTATGAGCTAAATATAAATATATAAGAGGGGTTCTTTCATATTGTTCAAGTAATTCTTCAAATATTGCTATTGACTTTTGATAATCTTGTTTAAAGTATGCTTGTTTGCCTTCTTCAAATAATTTTGAAGTATTTTGAGCACCAACTGTATGAGGTATTGCAAAAATTAATAAGAAACAATAGATAAATATTCGCATACTATAATACCTTGAAAATATTCTTTCAAAAATATATATTTTAATCAATATTTTTTTGAAAAAACAATTCAAATGAGTCAATATCTAAACAAACTAAATTTGATTTATTAGGATCAAAAGATTTATAAACACATCCGTTATCAATATTTATTATAGCTTGATTGTATTCTATCGATCGTTTTATTTTTTCTAATGATATGGGGGTATGTCCATGTATTATTTTAATAGTTTCCGGTAAATTTTCAATGCACGTAAATTCTCGTTGATGCAACATAGCATATGTGTTTTCAAAAATGTTTGAATTACATAAGTCAAATCCTGCGTGAGATAAAAGTCTATCACCTAAATCATAATAATACGGTAAATGAGAGAGAAATGAAATGTATTTTGATTTTAATTCAAATGTGTTTTTATGCAATAACCAATCCAATTTCATACGATTGCATAATAAAGCTAGTTCAAAACCTTGTTTTTGTTGTATTTCTGCAATTACAAATTGTTCGTGATTTCCACGTAAAGGGAATATAGAATATCCTTGGTTTTGTAATGAGAGTATTTTTTTTATCACTTTTTTAGAATGTTTCCCTCTATTTATCATATCTCCTAAAATATAGAGAGAATCATCTTTTGATAGACCAATTGTTTGCAATAAAGAATCAAAGGTGTTGTAACAGCCATGTATATCGCTTATAGCAAGTCTTCTTTTGTATACAGTTTCTGTTGTCATTTACCTTAACCTAATAATTATAAACTGCAAAAAATGCTGAAAAAAAGAACAATTCAAAATACTATTTATAAAATATATTAACATTTTTTAATCAATAGAATATTTGTAAAATAAACAAAGCTCTTATTTTGCTTGAAAACAAAGAATTACATTTTTTGTTAAGACATGAATAATTTTTTTTTATTTTTTTTTATTTTTTTTGCTAAAATATTTGGAGAATGAAAAAAATGATACATATCTTTGCAGCCCCCAAAAACAAGTAAGAGTGCTTGGTTAATTACAGGGAAAGTTCATTGATACATAGAGTAAGGTTAATCATTCAATTGAATGATTTATGAAATGGGTTTTATAATGCGTCATATTTGAGTACAAATTATTCGTGTAAAGAATATAAGATAAAGAAAATAATTACAACGAAGAGTTTGATCCTGGCT
>JAJUFK010000144.1 GCA_029266015.1 Bacteroidota bacterium | reverse complement strand
CTGCTGTAGTGGCTGTATATCCATTCGGACCTGTCCACGCATATGTTGCTCCGGTAGTAGTAGGAATACTGAGTGTAATAGTTCCACCTGCACAAAGGGTTGGGGTAGTATTGGTAATAGTTGGCGCAGCAACCCCGGTAGTGGTAGCTGATGCTTGTGTATTATATGCCGAAAGATTGCCGGCAGCATCTTTAGCTCTTACTCTAACAGAATATACTGTATTACACGTTAATCCTGTTACTGATATAGAATTAGTAGTTACGATTGCATATAAAGTTCCATTGAGCAAGACTTCATACCCCACAACTCCGACGTTATCAGTAGATGCAGTCCACGATGCAGTAAATGAATTTTGTGTAATTGCACTAAAGGTAATTGTTCCGGGTGTAGTAGGAGCTTGAGTATCCGAAACACTTACAGTGCCTACAACAGTACCTCTACCTGCAGTACTCATATATACAGTTCCATAAGTATTCATATCTCCTATTACGAATTGTCCGTTAGCTGTACCGCCATATTCATGAGCATCGTCATTTATACGAACCCATGTAGCCCCGGCATCAATACTTCTAAATATTCCGGTTACACCACTTACTGTACCCCAAATATAGACTGTAGGAAACGTTTTAGAAGGAGCTGCTTTACCAAAACCAACAGCAGAACATGCAGTTACAGTATTTATTTTTGTAAAAGATGTTCCGGAATTTGTTGAACGGTATAATCCATTTGTACCTGTTGGAGCCCATATATCACCTTCTACACCGGGAACAGCACGAATTTTCTTTAAATCGGTATTAGCTGTAGTACCGGCAGCAGAAAATGAAGTACCTGCATTAGTACTTACATATATAGTGTTACCATTAGCTATATAAAATTTATTTGCATTTATACCATCGGCAACCGGATATGCATTAGTAAGTGAAATACCAGAAACTGTTGTCCATGAACCACCTCTATTTGTTGTTTTATATAGTGTACTTGAATTTTCAGGTGCCCAAATTACAGTTGCACCATTAGACGACACCGCTGCTTTACCTTTATAAAAATTAGAATTATTTGGTTTTGAACTAAATGCAGTCCACGTACTTCCTTTATTTGTTGAATAATATATTGGAAAATTACTTCCATCTGTAGCACCACCAACCCTTACCATAAGGGAATTATCTGCAGATACATCAATGCCGGTAGTTGTACCAATTTGAGGATTATGTAATGTTGGATACGTTGTTAAATCGGAATTCACAGAGCCATCATAATCACCTATTACAGTTACAACCGGTCCATTTATACAACTAACGATATCAAGTGGAACTGTTTCTTCAATACCTTTTGCCATAAAACTCCAAGTAGAAGTAGCTGCACTAATATTTTCTGTCATAAAAATTCCATTCCCTGATGTAACAAATACTCGTTCTGTATTAAACGGATCAATAGTGATACAACCTGCCCAATGAATGGCATGACCATCTATCCAAGGAATACCGTTATTACTCATTGCTACTTTATTGCTTCCTATCAAATCTGTCCATGCACTACCACCATTTGTAGACACAAAAATTCTATCACCCCACCCCCATGGTTGTTGTAAATATTTATTAATAGTAGAAACTATTACTCTATTGGCATTAGTAGGATCTACAGAAACTCCACCATATGCAGATACAACACCGGGTGTAATATTGGTCCACACATTTCCGGTAGGTACATATTTCCACACAGCCCCCTCTGTCATAGTTTCACTCGCAGGATCCCAATGTCCATGAGGTCCAACTCCATTACCATATGTTATATACATAGTTCCATTATTTGCCCTCGCAACACGTTGAGGAATATACGAAGTTGGTTGACCCGTTACAGCATTCCACGTAGCTCCCGCATCTGTTGATACATAAAAGTTGCTTGCTCCCATACGGGAAAAACCTACATAAATACGCTGAGTAATGCCTCCAGAAACAGAAGTGGTATCAAATTGCACAAAAGTAATTCCATTATCATTAGGACTTGTTGTAAGAGGGAATGACGTAACTTTTGACCATGTTGTTCCACCATTTGTACTTTTAAATAACCCATCTCTGCGAGTTCCACAAAATAAAATATTACTATTTTTAGGATCAACAGCTAATTTTTCACCTGTTTGCCGCCCCATACCATTTCCATGAGCTTTAAATTGATTTGAAACATCAACAACAGTAAAAGTAGCACCATAATCATTTGAAATTAATATTGCAGTTTTACCATTATTAAAGTAACTAGTACCTGCAAGCATATATAGTTTTGCAGGATTATTAAGGTCTAATGCCAAACTTTCAATCCCCAACAATCCAAGTTCATCAATACTACACCAATCATTTAAAGGTACCCAGGTCTTTGTTGTATTTACCCATCGGTAGGCACCACCAACATCGGTACGTGCATAAATTACATTTTGTGTTTTAGGATGTGCTATTACGGCAGAAACAAAACCACCACCACCTAATGGTAAATTACTCCATGTATATGTATCGGTTTGTGAAAATAATGTATGATTTGAGAATACAAAAATGCACACAAATAAAATAACAATTTTTGCTTGAATATATTTCATAATAAAAACAGTTTACGCATATTTGTGGTAAATATACAAAAACAAAAAAAACCTCGCAATTTTTTACGAGGTTTTTTTAATTATAACTTATTTATTTTCAAACTATTGTTAGCAAATCCAATAATAATGTACTTAATACAATATCATAGGTACAATTTTTTGCTCCTCTTCAGTTGCAATTTGAATCATATACATACCTCTTGGCAATAATGATACATCAAACACATGTGAATATTGATTTGCTACCCACTCTCTTTGTTGCATTACGATATTTCCCGACATTGAAACTATTGTTATTGTATATAGTTCAGGTTCTGCTACAGTAAAAGAAATTCTGACATTATCTTTTGCAGGATTTGGATATGCCTGAACCGAAAGTATTGAGATTGTTTCTATATGAACTTTGGGTTCTACGGTAAATATAATATCTACAGAACTTTGCAATCCTTGCTCATCAGTGCAATAAATAGTAATAGTTTGACTACCAATCCACAATGGATTACTATTGTATATAGTTGCAATACCTTTACTTGTAATATTCATACTTAAAACTCCAGATGTATTTGCTGCCCATAACAAAGAATTTACATCAGTATTATCATCGGTAACATAATTTTGTAAGTTAATTGCAGTAAATGTTTGACCAACTCTAATTTTTTGCTCGGGTATTGGTGTAATTTCAGGTGCATAGTTTAATATAGAAACTGTAACTTCAACAGAATCTTTTAATCCATTATTTGCAGTAGCATAAATATATGCTTTTCCGGTAGCATTTGCAGTGATTTTACCAGTATTATCAACACTTACAATACTTTGATTTGAAGATGACCATTGAATTGATGTATTTGAAACATTTGAAGGCAAAATCTGAGCTGTCAATTGATACGTTTGCGATACCATAATAGCAACATCGCTTATAGATATTTGTACTGCTTCTGCCTCAACAGGAACTACATGCACTATACATTCGCCTACTTTTCCATTTTTTGTAATAGCATATACCGTTGTTTGGCCTATTGTTTTTGCTGTTACAATTCCCTGATTTACTGTTGCCACTGAAGGATTTGATGATGTCCAAGTTACTGATTTATCGGTAGTTTTAATAGGCAAAACAGAAACTTGCAGTTGTGCTGTTTCTTGAATATGCAATGAAACAGCAGATGGTATTATTTGTACTTCCTCAGCTTCAAGTGGTTTTACCGAAACAATTACAGAAACTTGCTTGTTGTTAGAACTTGTTGCAGTAACTATCGTAGTACCTGCACTTATTCCGGTTACTTTTCCCAAAGCATTAACCAAAGCTATTTGATTATTACCTACTGTCCACGTTAATGAAGTATTTGTAGCATTTGTCGGTGTAAATTGCGGTTGTAAAACAATTGACTCATCTATATCTATTTCAATATTAGATGGCAATGCAATACTTTGAATTTCTATTTCATTATTTTCTACTGTAATTTCACGAGTTGCAATTAATCCATTATACGTTTGAGCATATAAAGTAACAACACCTGTTGCTTTTGCTGTTAACAAACCTTGTTCAGAAACACTAACAATATTAGAATTAGAAGTAAGCCAAGTAACTGATTTATTTGTAGTATTAGCAGGTAATATAGTTGCTGAAACTTGTAACGTTCCTCCTACAGTCATACTAATATTTGTTTGATCTATTGTTATACTTTGAGCCATTATAGGTTGCACATATACAATACACGTATCTGCCATACCATTAGATGCGGTAGCAATTATACGAACAGCTCCAACTCCTACACTAGTAACTAAACCCGATTGACTTACCGTTGCTATACTTGTGGTTTCGCTTTTCCATACAACCGTTTTATTCGTTGCATTTTCCGGTGCTATTGTTGCAATTAATTGTTCTGTATTTCCAAGTAATATTGATGTAGATTCTTTATTTAATTGTATAGATGAAACAGGAATTGTAAATAACACAACATTAACAACACTCGTAGCTTGAATTCCATTTGAAGTAGTTGCTGTAATTTCTGCAGTACCTACTGCTAAAGCTGTAACTTTTCCGGTATTATCTACCGTTGCTACAGAAGGATTACTCGATGTCCATGCAATAGTTTTATTTGTAGTATTTTCAGGTAAAATTATTGCAATTAATTGCTGATTTTCTAACTCTTTAAGCGTTGCAGTATTGGTATTAAGTTGTAATGATGTTGCTTGCACAGCATTAACAGTAATTGTAATAGATTTTGAAACACCTGTTGCAGTTGATGCTGTTATAGTAGCAGTACCCGGACTTATTGCAGTAATTTGTCCCAATTGATTAACCGTAATTACAGAACTATTGTTTGAAGACCATATAAAAGAAGTATTTGTAGCATTTGCCGGACTATATGAAACTTCAATAGTTTGTACGGTTCCTACATTCATCGATGGTAGATTAACTGTAAGATTTAAAGATGTTGGGTAAATATCGGTTACCGTAACTATACATTCATCATACATATTATTAATTGATGAAGCTCGTATGACAGCAGTTCCTGCTTTAATTGCTGTAACTATACCATTAGACACAGTAGCAACCGACACATCACTGCTAGTCCAAGCCAATTGTTTATTGGAAGCATAGCTTGGCAATACAGTAGCTTGCAGTTCAAATTGTTCATAAACTTGTACAGAATGTTGTTCTTTATTTAAAGTTACAGATTCTACTGGTATAGTTGAAACTGTTACTATACATTGAGCACTAAGATTATTTACAGTAGTTGCTGTTATAGTAACTGTTCCCGCATTGATTCCACTAATAATACCTGAAGCACTAACCGTAGCAATTGCTGTATTCGACGATGTCCATGTAATTGATTTATTATCAGCATTTGCAGGTAAAATTGATGGAGTAAGTTGAAGTGTATTACCAACAAATACAGTTGCTGTAGAAGGCATACTAATTGAAGACGGCAATCGTTCTATGACTTGAACAGATACCGTTTTTACTTGAGAAGGTGTTTGTTCACTTGTAGCTGTAATAATTGCCGAACCAATACCTATTGCTGTAACTAAGCCATTTACTACAGTAGCAACCGATTCATTATTTGATTGCCAAACTATATTAATATTACATGCATTTGTCGGAGTAATAGTAGTAGTAATTAAATTTGTTTCATTTTTATACATTGTTATCGTATTGGTATTTAATTGCAACAATACATTACCGGCATTACAATCGCTTACAACTGTAATAGTACAAGTAGCCGATGTTGTTCCGGTTCCATCTGTAGATGCTGTAATAGTAGTTGTTCCTATTGCATTTGTTGTTATTACACCATTGTTTACCGATGCAACAGCCGGATTTGAACTTGTCCATGTAATGTTTTTATTTGCTGTACACTCATTATTTGGAGTAAACGTAGGTGTAAGTGTTGCAGATTGTCCATACACTATTTGCATTGTTGCAGGCAACGAGAGAACAATAGGACCAGAACAATCTCTTAACACAGTAATTTCTTTGGTTACTGTTTTAGTAGTAAAACCATCGTTTACTGTAATAGTAATAATAGCTGTACCGGGAGCAACTGCAGAAACTAATCCAGAAGCTGATACTGTTGCAATGTGCACAGAATTACTTGCATATGAAACCGACATTATACATGCATTTGCAGGAGAATATAAAGGAATAAGCTGTAAAGTCTGATTCTCAACAATTGATACTGTTGATGGTGATACAGTTACAGAACTTAGTTCCACTGCACAGCCAT
>JAJUFK010000051.1 GCA_029266015.1 Bacteroidota bacterium | reverse complement strand
GCTCAAGTGATGGTGCAGGTGGCTTACAAATTAATTTAGGATATATAGAAACTCCTTTACTATGCAAATATTCAAAGCATATACCATTTACGTTCTATGGAGGTTTATCACCTGCAATTAAATTATTTGAAACAACCTCGCATTCAATGGTATTGAGAGAAACAAATGATTTTTCACGATTTGAATTGCCTTTTGCTGTAGGTATTAGTTATAATCTAACGTCTACTATGTATGCAGATGTGCGTTATACACAAAGTACAGTATCGGCAGGTGGTGTTCATTATTGGTATTTAAATCAATGTTTATATTTTGCAGTATATAAGAACTTATAATTCTATGAAATTAGCAATAGGTATAACAGGTGCAAGCGGTGCAATATATGCTCAATTATTGATGAAGGCTTGTGCCGAATACAAAAATCAACTAGATAATGTTGCAATAGTTTTTAGCCCCAATGCCAAAGATGTATGGCACCATGAATTAAAAATTTCAATAAACACCTATGGTTTTACTCAATATGAGTACACCGATTTCAACGCTCCATTTGCATCGGGCTCTGCAGGATATGATGCATTAGTTATTTGCCCTTGCAGTATGGGAACAATGGGAAAAATAGCTCACGGTATAGCAGATAATCTTATAACCCGCAGTGCCGATGTAATGCTCAAAGAACGCAAAAAACTTATACTTGCCATTCGTGAAACACCGTATAACCTTATACATATTAAAAATATGGAACTTATTACGTTGGCCGGAGGCATTATTTGCCCGGCATCGCCAAATATGTACAGTAACCCCGCTACTATAGAAGATGCTTGCAATACCGTGATTTCCCGCATTTTAGACTTACTTGGAATAGCACAATCAACCTACAGATGGGGTAGTAAGTAATTACAGATTTATTTTCTATTTGTTTTTTCAAAATAGGTTTTAAGTACTTGAATTGCAACAAGATTTTCCACTTCAATATCCATAAATTGCGATACAAATTCATGAGCATGTTGTATAATTTCAATTGCTTTATGTGGATGCTCGCTATAATAATGTAATTTTTCTTCTACATTTGAATAATCATCGGCTATATGAATATAATGATAATCAGGAATAAGAGTACCTTCCATAAACCACGATTCAAATTTGGGAGTTGGCATTACTGCTATACTGTTTGATGACATGACCCACTTTAAATTACTTGCCACATCGTTACCTTCTAAACACAAAATATATTTATACTCTAACTGCTTTGCTATACTCATAAAAGGCTTTATATATCGGGTATTTCCTTTACGTGTATTTACTTGCCCCAAATCACAAAAAAACGAATCAAAATACATATCATAAAATTGTAATCTGTGTGGCTGATACACACTCATTCTTCCAATTAATATATCTTTTTTGTTTTGAAACGGCACATCATCTTGTATCCATTTAAAGTGTCTGATTTTATTTAACTTAAACAATACAGAATTACCATTACCCTGCATAATCGGACGACTTTTTACTATAGTTGGAACTTGAGGTATATGCGTAACATCTCCAAATTCATAACATATTCTGTATGTTTCATCAAAATATCGAGTAAATTCTACTAAATCAAAAAAATATGTGCGGAGTTTTTTTCTGTATGTCAATTCCCTTAATTCAATGGCGGTATCATTTAATGTACTATGTATTGGTATGTTGCAATAATATTCTACTCGTTGTTGAATTTGATTATAGTTACTATGAGTTTGAATGTATGGTAATATAGTGTGTAATTTATGCCTATAAAAAACCTTAGGAATCAATATTCTGGCATAATTCACTATTTCATACACTACTTTATTTTGTATACTATATTGCAACATTATAAAAAAATTATACCATTATTGTACTTTCAATTACACATATCGCAATGTAATTACTGCTTTATGCTCTGGGGTTCTTTTAATTTAAACAGCGAATACATTCCATATAGAATAAACGGGATACTTAATAATTGGCCCAAATTTAAATACCACGCCGATTCAAAAGCAACTTGATTTACTTTAAAAAACTCTATAATAAATCTACTTGCAAAGATTCCTACTAAGAATACTCCTATTATAGTATTAGTAGAAATAGTTTTTTGTTTATACAAATTCAACCAATAATAAATCTGTAATCCAATAAAAACCAAAATATAAGCCCCTGCTTCATACAATTGTGTAGGATGACGAGGAACTGCCTGTTCTATACCCGCAATAACATCAGAACTTCGTTGAAATACAAATCCCCACGGTAAAGAAGTTTCAGTACCATAAATTTCTGAATTCATAAGATTTCCTATACGAATAAACGCACCGGTAAGAGGAACTACAAGCATTGCTCTGCTGAGAAGAAACAAATATGAATATTCCATCTTTCGAATAACGAACCAGAATGCAATAAGAACACCTATTGCACCTCCATGACTTGCCAATCCGCCATGCCATACATACAATATTTCTATAGGATTATGTATATATCGCATAGGTTCGTAGAAAAAGCAATGCCCCAATCGGGCACCTACTACACCACCAACTATAGCTGCAAGTGTTAATTTTTCTAATACTATTTGCGGTATTTTTTCTTTCTTAAATGCTTGCAGTAAAATAAAATAGGCTACTATATACCCTAAAGAAAATAATACACCATACCATCGTATAGCATATGAATCGGTAAATGCAACCAATTCGGGCGACACATTCCATATTACCTGACTAAATATCACGATATAGTATTTGTTTTTCTTTGTTTAGTGTATACATATATAAAAAATACTCCTGCCAATATAAAAGGTATACTTAACCACTGCCCCATATTCAACTGCATACCTTGTTCAAATGCAACTTGGTTATTTTTAATAAATTCAATACAAAAACGCGAGCCAAAAATTCCAATAAAAGCAATACCTAAAATAAGATACGATGATATTACTTGTTGCTTAGCACTACGCGAAAAATAATACCACATGAGTATTCCAAAAATAGAAAGATACACCAAGGCTTCATAAATTTGAGTAGGATGACTTGGGTGAAGTAATTGAGCTTGTAATAAAATATGCGGTAATACATCAATTTTTTCTTGAGCAACAAAACCGGCTTGCACTAATGAATGCTGTAATTCTGTATATGGTATTCCTTTAGTAAATACTTGAGCATTGAGCATTAAAAATTGGTGTAATTGTTCTTGCATATTAGTAGCAATAAGTTTTGATTGCAACAAAATATCGGCAAGTGATTCGGGAGTTGTAAAAATTACCGCATCACGAAGATAAACAAATCCCCAAGGCAAGTGAGTTGCAACGCCGTAAATTTCAGAATTCATTAAATTGCCCAATCGAACACATGCGGCGGTAAAAGGAATTACAACAGCAGCACGCGATGCTATCCACACAAATGATTTTGTGGATTTACGGGTAAACAAATAAAATGAAAGCAATAAACCTATAGCTCCTCCATGACTTGCCAATCCTCCCTCCCATACAAATAAAATTCGTATAGGATTTTTTAAATATTCATCAGGTTCATAAAACAAACAATGCCCTAAACGTAAACCAACTATAAGCAATATAAATGTCATAAATGTAAAACTGTCTAATTCTTTTTGCTGCAAACCTTCTTTTTTAAATATTTTTCCTAAAAAAGTATATGACACAAAAAAACCTACAGCAAACAATAATCCATACCACCTAACTCTAAATCCCTCAATTATTTCGGGCTGAGCATTCCATATAATATAATCTAACATAATACCAATAATGTGTTTGGTTATACAATCATCTATTCAGGGTATAAAAGTACATATTAAATTGTTTTGTTTATGTGAAATGAAAATTAATTTACAAAAAAAACAATCATGCAGACTGTCATACAAGCAAATGATATAAAACCATTCGGTTCCACTAATTCATCATTCATCATAGTTCATTTATAATTAATATGTATTTTTACAGCATGAATAGAGATATATTTTGATAAAATACATATGAATACCATTTCAATACTTATAATAGACGATGCTCATGAGCTCATGCTCAAAAAATTTTCAGACGCAGGTTTTGCAGTTACCCACAATGAACATATGAGTGTAGAAGAAGTAAATCAGTGTATTCATTTATACGATGCCGTAATTGTACGTTCAAAAATAATTGCAGACAAATCTTTTTTTGATAAAGCTACTAAATTACAATGTATAGGACGTGTAGGAGCAGGTATGGAAACAATAGATATTCTCTATGCCGAATCCAAAGGAATTGCCTGCTTCAATTCACCCGAAGGCAATAGAGATGCTGTAGCAGAACAAACAATAGGTGTATTGCTTTCATTAATGAATAATGTTTTGAAAGCCGACCATGAAGTACGAAATTTAATATGGGAACGCGAAGGCAACCGTGGTATTGAACTAAAAGGAAGAACCGTAGGAATTATAGGATACGGGAATATGGGTAGTGCTTTTGCAAAAAAACTTTCAGGATTTGAATGTACCGTATTGGCGTATGATAAATATAAAACAAACTATAGTAATTCATATGTAACAGAAGTGAGCTTACAAGAACTTCAACAACGTGCCGATGTTATTAGTTTTCATGTTCCACAAACCCCCGAAACTATATATATGTGCAACAAAGAATTTATAGAAGCTTGCAAAAAACCTTTTATTTTACTCAACACTGCCCGAGGTAAAGTAGTAAACACTCATGATGTTGTAGAAGCTATGAAAACAAATAAAATAATAGCTGCCGGACTTGATGTTTTGGAATATGAAAGTTATAATTTTCAAGATTTCTTAACAGACAATATGCCCGAAGCTTTTAATTATTTAAAAACATCGCAACGGGTTATACTTACCCCTCATATTGCAGGATGGACAGTAGAATCAAAAGAAAAATTATCATCAATTTTAGCAGATAAAATCATTGCATTTTTTAGTAAAAAATAATGTATATTTGAATGCGATTTTCAATCACTATTCAAAATACTATTAAAACATGAAACAATTATTATCTGTTGTACTACTTATAGTACTTTTAAGCCCGGCAAAGGCTGATGAAGGCATGTGGTTACTCACAATGTTAGACAACTTAGAATTACAGAAAAAAGGCTGCACACTTACACCGGAACAATATTATACTATAAACCAAAATTCACTAAAAGATGCAATAATAGGATTAGGCGAAAGTGACAATCCATATAATTTTTTCTGCACAGCAGAACTTGTTTCATCTCAAGGATTAGTATTTACCAATTACCACTGTGGTTTTGATATGATTCAAAAACACACAAGTATAGCAAATAACTATATTGATAATGGATTTTGGGCAAAAAATAAAAATGAAGAACTCAGAAACGATGGCATTACAGCAACTATTGTAGTACGCATGATTGATGTAAGTGATAAAATTATGCCTCTATATAAAATTGGCATTACAAATAAAGATAAACTGGAAGATACAATAAGTAAAGTTTCTGCAATCATTGAAAAAAGTGTTTCAGACACTTCACATTATAAAGGTTCGGTAAAAGGTTTTTTTGAAAACAATCAATATTTTCTATTTATATACGAAACATTTCTTGATGTTCGTTTAGTTGGTGCTCCTCCTCGCAGTATAGGTAAATTTGGCGGCGATACCGATAATTGGATGTGGCCACGACACACAGGCGATTTTTGTGTATTACGAATATACAGTGATACAAATAACAAACCCAAAACCTATTCACAAGATAATATACCGCTTACTCCACGATATTTTTTACCTGTTTCGTTGCAAGGATACAACAATGGCGATTATGCTATGGTTATGGGATTCCCAGGTAGTACCGACCGATACAAAACAGCTACCGGCATTGAAGGATTATATACATTTAATAACGCTGCCATAATTGCTATAGGTGATACAATGCTTGATGTATACAAACAATATATGAACTCAAGTACTGCCATAAAAATAAAATATGCAGCAAAATATGATCAAATGAGTAATTACTGGAAATATGCCATTGGACAAAATAAAGGAATTGTAGCTTTGGAAGTAGTGAGCAAAAAAATGGCACAAGAAAAAGAATTACTAGAATGGATAAATGCCGATGCTCAAAGGAAGAAAGAATACGGAACAATATTTTCTGATATAAACAAATTTTACAGTACTTCAAATATTGCAAAATATGCATCTAATTTTATGAATGTAGGCTTATTGAATGCTCCGGAGTTGTTTATGTTTACCTATGAATGCCTTTCGTTTTTAGAAGCTGTGTCATCGGGCGATGCTGTACAAATAAAAATAGCCTCGGCAGAATTGCAAGAAAAAATTACTGAACATTTCAAAAATTATGATATACAAGTTGATAAAGCTCAATTTATAGCAATGTCTCAACTATACAAAAGTAAAGTACCCGATGGTTTTCATCCGGGATATTTTACTACAGTTCAAAAAAAATACAAAGGAAATTTTACTAAATATGCCGACCAACTATATGCAAAATCAATCTTTGCCGATGAAGAAAAAATTCGTGCTTTTGTAAATAAACCTTTGGTAAAAACATTTTTAAAAGATCCTGCATTTGAATTGCTCAAAAACACATTCCCTGCTTACTTCCAAATACAAGCATACTTAAAATCATATGAATTTGACAAGGCAAATCAACTATATGTAGATGCACTTATGAAATTCAAACCTGATTCGCTGTTTTATCCAGATGCAAATTCAACATTACGACTAACCTATGGCTATGTAGGAGACTACAAACCACGTGATGCCGTGCACTATAGCCACTATACTACACTTGCCGGTGTTATAGAAAAAGAAGATGCTAAAAACGAAGAATTTGAAGTTTCTCCAAAACTTAAAGCATTATATCAATCTAAAGATTATGGAAAATATGCTGACAAACAAGGCAATTTACCGGTATGTTTTACAACCAATAATGACATTACAGGTGGGAATTCGGGCAGTCCGGTAATGAACGCCAAAGGAGAATTGATAGGTATTGCTTTTGATGGCAACTGGGAAGCTATGAGTGGTGATATTATTTATGAGCCTCATCTTCAAAAATGTATAGCTGTTGATATTCGATATGTATTATTTGTAATTGATAAATTTGCCGGTGCAGGATATTTAATTGATGAAATGAAGATTGCACAATAATTTTTGGACATTCTTTTCTCAAAGAACACAAAATGCATCATATTTTTTAGTTTCAAGGTAATACATTACTTTTGTAAAAAAAATAATGGCACGAATTCTTGCTTTAGATTATGGAACAAAACGAACCGGAATTGCTGTAACAGACAATTTACAACTTATTGCAACGTCTCTTACCACCGTACGTTCTCATGAATTATTACAATTTTTAGAAACATATTTTACACAAGAATCTGTAGAATTAGTTGTACTTGGAAAGCCAAAAACATTAAGAAACGAACCTTCAGATAATGCAAAATATGTCGATATATTTGAAAAACAATTTCGTAAAACGTTTCCCGCTATGCCTATTGCCTACGTTGACGAACGCTTTACGTCATCTATTGCGCAACAAACACTAATAGATAGTGGCGTAAAAAAAATAAAACGACAAAATAAAGAAATGATTGATACCATTAGTGCGACTATTATATTACAGTCGTATTTAGAACAAAAAAATAATATGTTATGATAAAACCTATAGTTGCATATGGACATCCGGTATTACGAAAAGTTGCTCAAAATATTGATGCAAATTATCCTCAATTACAAGAACTTATAGCAAATATGTTTGAAACCATGGAAGCTTCAGACGGTGTTGGTCTTGCTGCTCCACAAATAGGTTTAGCAATTCGCTTATTTGTAATTGATGCAAGTTCTATGGTTGAAGATTACCCGGAAGCCGAAAACTTTAAACGTGTATTTATAAATCCTACCATATTAGAAGAAAAAGGTGAAGAATGGTATTTTAATGAAGGATGCTTAAGTGTTCCGGGTATTCGTGAAGACGTACAAAGAAAATCTATTGTAACACTCGAATATTTTGATGAAACATTCACTAAAAAAACAGAAGATTTTACAGGCATTTGTGCCCGAATTATTCAACACGAATATGACCACTTGCAAGGAAAATTATTTGTAGACCGAATAAATCCTCTCAAAAAAAGATTATTGCAAGCACGTTTACACAATATTGAAAAAGGTAAAGTTCCTGTGAATTACAAAATAAAATTTTATAATCCTTAATTTTCTGATTATATTTGCATCACAACACAAACCATTTGTACAAAGTGATGCTTTTTTTTCGTAAAAACCTTGAAATTTCAATTTCACGAGTTCCTTTTGTATTTATAACCACAGCCCTACTTTGTGGTATTGTAATAACTTCTTTGTATAATATATCTATTAGTCAAACACTTATTACATTTTTTATTCTTAACACGTGTCTTTGTATTGCTTTGTATTATTTACAAAAGCCCTATCAACTTGTAGCATATTTTGTATGGTTTGTGTTATTTGGAATGTTACTTACCATTATTCACAATTCAAAATATAAAGCAATAATAGGTAAACATACTGTTACAGTTCAAATTACATCAGCTCTTTCTGAAAAATCAAAAACATATTCTGCAGAAATTACTATGTACGATAGTAGTATACATAAAGCAATAATATACATAGCAAAAGACACTGCTTCGCAAAAACTTATGTATGGTGATATTATAGAATGCACTGCTATTTTTAAACCTATTGTACAAGACACAACACAACTCTTCAATTATCAAGCATATACTGCCAATAAACACATCTTTTCTACAGCATATATTGGCGGCAATATGTGGAAAAAAATTGGTTTTACATCTTCTATTCAAAGCATCAGTTTTGCTATTCAACATAATATACTTCACATATTACATGATTCAAATTTGCAAACACAAAACTTTGAACTACTTGCAGCTCTTATTTTTGGAAACAAAACCTACTTACAAGCAGACACAAAACAAGAATTTATGAAAGCTGGTGCTATGCATATTTTAGCCGTTTCTGGTTTACATGTAGGAATTATAGCAATTATAATAATGAAAGTATTGCAAATACTACCTATTTACAAACGAACATGGATTAAAACCTTACTTTGTGTTATTTGCATTTGGATATATGCATGTATTACAGGCTTAAGTCCTTCGGTAACGCGAGCTGCATGTATGTTTTCATTACTCTGCACTTCAATAATTCTTAATCGAAAAGTTTCAACATACAATACATTAGCTGCCGCAGCTTTCATAATGCTCATACTAAATCCTCTAGCACTTTTTGATATTGGTTTTCAATTATCATATGCTGCTGTTATTGGCATTGTATATTTTGGGAATAAAATACAATCAATATTTCCTCATATACAAATCAGCACTATTCAATATATATGGAGCATAATAGCCGTAAGTATAGCTGTACAAATTACCACTCTACCAATCTCTTTGTATTATTTTGGATTTTTACCAACATATAGTTTACTTACCAATATATGTGCTATTCCAATTGCATTTGTTTTATTATCGGGTGTTATTATATGTATTTGTTGTTATTCAATTCCATACATAAGCACTTATATATTTTCATGTATTGACTTTGTAGCTTTTTATTTACAACATATAGTATATGTAATTTCTCAATTACCATATTCTACTATACAAATGCACATTTCTTTACAAAAAGTTATTATTCTGTATGTGCTTATTGTATTTTGTATTGTTATTATTGAACAATTACAACTGAGGAGAATTCAAAAAAATAGTGCGTGGTAATTCTGGAATTAATTTGTATTCGAAGGCTTTTGCATACAAAGTAGAAATTGCTTGTTTTCCAACCAACCCTAAATCTATACTAAAATCATTTACAAATAAATTAATATGCTGTTTTTTTATGTCACTTTCCATTTCTTGAGCATTTGCATCAATAAACGGTTGTGATTCATAAGGATTCACACGAGCAAATTCAATACTTTTGCGAATAAGAATATTGACCGTTTGTTTAATATCTTCGGGTAAGGAACGATGTATTACAATAGCACCGAGAGGTATAGGCATATTTGTTTGTTGTTCCCATGCTGTACCTAAATCACATATACATGAAAATCCACGCTGTGCGTAGGTAAATCTATTTTCATGTATAATAACACCGGCATCGGCGGTGCCATTTGTTATAGCTTGTTCTATTTCATAAAATACAGCAAATTTCTTATTGACATACTCCGGATATGCCATACAAAATAACACATGAGCTGTAGTATATTTTCCGGGTAACATAATAGTAGACTCAGCATTTATTGTCTGTTCCTTTCCTTTTTGACAAATAAACAATGGACCATTAGCATATCCTAAAGCACTGCCGGCATCTAAAATTTGATAGATTTGGAAACAATGAGCATAAGCAAAATAACTTATTTTGGTTATATGGAAAGTTGCTGATAATGCCTTTTGATTTAATTCTTCTACATCAGCAATAGTATATTCAAAATCAATTCCTTGTGTATCAATTTTTTTATGTACTAAAGCATCAAATATATACGTATCGTTTGGACACGAAGAAAAAGCAATTTGTAATTTCATTGAAAAACTTATGATAACTCAAATACTAAGGCAGAATTTGGAAGAATTGAAAACGGAATACCCAATTCTAAAACTTCCTGCATAGGAAACTCGTCAGTAAAATCAGCTTCAAACACTTCTTTTAGCTTCATTTTTCCTTCCTTTTTAAAATTCATAGTTTCTAATGCATGTTCACCTATAAACAATCTAAAAGTATGAGTTTGATGCATATCAAAATTAATAATTATAAGCATCTTTTGATTTGACGTATATCGTAAGAAAGCAAAAATTTTATCGGAATCTAAATTACCATTATAGTTTTTCCACATTAAATCATAAAACAACCCACTATGTATAGCTTCATGATTTAATCGCAACCAATTCAAAGATTTATAAAAATCACGAAGTTCTTTTTGTTCATCAGATAATTTAGCACCATCAAATTTGCCTCCGTTTACCCATTTATTGTATTCTACCAAACTCCAGTAATCAAAAATACTTGTTCTTCCATCTATTCCACTAAATCCTTCTTTATCCATACCTTTTTCGCCAATTTCTTGACCAAAATATATCATAAGAGGACCTCTATCCATAGTGCCGGCCAATACCATTGAAGCCTTAGCTGCTTCGGCATTATTAGCAAAAAAACGAGAAGCTATTCGTTGTTCATCATGATTTTCGAGAAACCGAAGCATTTTTGATGTTATATCATCATGCGTTTTCCAGCAATCACTAACATATTTAGCAGAGCCTACTCCTTCAATTATCAAACGTAAAATATCATATAATCCAACTTTATCATATAAATAATCAAATTTTCCACGAGATAAGTAATTTCGATATTCTTCAGGATTATATACTTCAGCAATAAAAATAATTTCAGGATTCAATTGTTTAATTTGAGGAATCACCCAGCCCCAAAAACGAACAGGAACCATTTCTGCCATATCACAACGGAAGCCATCAACACCTTTTTTTGTCCAAAATTCAAGAACTTCAAGCATTCTGACCCATGTATCAGGAATTTCTTCAAAATGCTCTTGCCACAAATTTTGATAATCTATTCCATAATTTAATTTAACCGTTTCATACCAATCGGTAATAGATGGATATGCAGAAAACACATCGTTTCCGGTAACTTTAGCCGGTATTTCATTATATTTAGGAGCATTGTGCGTATATGGAAAATTTATTTCTTCTGGTAAATGTAATTCCTGATTCGGAATATAATAAAAATTATTACTTGGTGAAAATGCTAAAGACGTATCATCATAACTCCCTAACGCAGAGCACCCTGCAGGTAAATTTTCTGATTTGTATTCTCGCGAAACATGATTGGGTACAAAATCAATTATACATTTTAATCCGGCATCATGAGTACGTTCTAATAACTTTTCAAACTCATGCATTCTATTTTTTACACTTACAGCAAAATCAGGATGCACATCAAAATAATCTTTTATAGCATATGGAGAACCTGCTCTTCCTTTTACTACATATGGATTGTCGGAACTTAAACCATATTTAGAATAATCTGTAGTAGTTGCATGTCTAATAATACCGGTATACCAAATATGAGTTGTTCCAAATTTTTTTATTTGTTCAAGAGCAGTTGATGTAATATCGTTGAACTTAGTGCAACCATTTTCTTCAATTGTTCCAAATTCTTTGTTTGTTTGGTTTTTATTATTAAAAAGACGAGTAAAAACCTGATATATATTAATTGCAGAATC
>JAJUFK010000003.1 GCA_029266015.1 Bacteroidota bacterium | reverse complement strand
AGTATCCAAGTGGATCAAAAAATATTTTGTTGAATGCAATTTCTACTGCTCAAGCGGTGAATAACAACACCACGGCTACTCAAACGCAAGTGAATACTGCAAATACTAATTTGCAAATTGCAATTGCAGAGTTCCAAGCAAAAGTTATTCATGTTGATAAATCAGCATTAGTTACTCAAATAGCAACTTCACAAGCTATATACAATGCTGCTGTAGAAGGTACTTTAAATGGTCAATATCCTGTAGGTTCTAAAGCTAATTTACAACAAGCTATTACTGTTGCTCAAGGTGTAAATACTAATGTACTTGCAACACAAACACAAGTAAACCAAGCTGTAACAGCTCTTCAAAATGCTACTAATACATTCTTGTCACTTCAAATAAATATAGTTCTTGATAAAGCTCCGTTACAAACTAAAATTACTCAAGCAACTACTTCGTTGGCTAAAGCTGATAATAATGTAGGTACTGCACCGGGACAATATCCTCAAGCTGCTGTTAATGAATTGATAGCTGCTAAAGCTGCAGCAGAAAATATACTTGCTACTGCAACTACTCAAGCTCAGTTGAATACTGCAGTAACTAATCTTAATGCTGCAATTCAAGCTTTTGAGAATTCTGTTGTACCTGTAGTGGTTGATAAATCTCAATTAGCAGAATTAATTGACGAAGCAGATGAATTGTTCGAAACTACAGTAATTGGTACTAAACCTGGAGAATATGGACAGTTAGAATATTTTAATTTATATAATGCTACCAATTCGGCTCGTGTTGCATACAATGATAATACTAAAACTCAAGCTCAAATAGATGCTCAAGTTGTATTATTACAAGCAGCTATAAATTCGTATAAAAATTCTAAAGTACCAACATCTATTGATGATATAGTAATTGTATCTGTGAAAGCATGGCCTAACCCATGCACTACTTCACTTACAGTGAGTGCTTCAACAGAAATTGCTGCTATTACTCTTACAAATATCATTGGTGCACAACAAGTGGTTTCTAAATCAATAGACGGCGAATCTGCAAGTATCGATGTAGTATCATTAGCAAATGGAATTTATTTTGTAACCGTAACATTGCAAGATGGTTCAAGT
Organism: Bacteroidota bacterium; assembly: GCA_029266015.1. GTDB lineage: Bacteria > Bacteroidota > Bacteroidia > Bacteroidales > UBA1715 > MWCJ01. The sequence continues at coordinate 24,799 of JAJUFK010000003.1, read as the reverse complement.
AAAATTGTTCGTATAGTGAAACAGTAAATTCTACACAGGCTTTGCCTGTATCTTATATGCACGCAAAAATGCCTCTGATTGCAAGTCAGGGGCATTTTTATTTATATATAGTTTATTTGTTTTTGTAATTTTTTATACATTTGTACAGTCAAAAATAACGAATAGGGGTGCCGTGATGTAAAACATGGCTGAGATAAGACCCTCGAACCTGAACAGGATAATACCTGCGGAGGGAATTCGGTGAAATGTCTAAACGTGCATACTCAAGCATAGCATTCCTATTCATATAATTTTTTTAAAAATGTAGCAATATGAAAAAATGGAATGTTGTAGTATGTGCTGTATTGTTTACAATAAGTGCATATGGTCAAAAATGGAATCTAACCGGTGTAGTTTCAAATCCTCAGGGAGAACGTCTTGCGGGCGCTTCAGTGTATATTGAAAATTCTTTTATTGGAACTTATTCCAATTCAAATGGCGAGTATAGTTTAGAAAAATTACAGGCGGGAACATATACTGTTGTTTGTAGTTATATGGGTTATACAAACGTAATAAAACAGATTCTTGTACAATCAAATACGGTGTATGATATAGTATTAAGTCAAAAAGCAATAACAATAGAACCGGTGGTATTAACTGCTATTAAAGCCAAAGAACAAACCCCGGTTGCTAAAATAAACCTTTCTAAACAAGAAATTGAGCAACAGTATGGTACAAAAGATATACCTTATGTGTTGGAACAAACCCCAAGTATAGTTGCAACATCAGACAATGGTACGGGAATGGGATATACCGGTATGCGTATTAGAGGTACCGATATGTCGCGTATTAATATTACTGTAAATGGTATACCATTAAATGATGCAGAGTCACAAACTGTTTTTTGGGTTAATATGGCTGATTTTGCATCGTCAGTAGAGGAAGTGCAAATACAAAGGGGAGTGGGGACATCAACAAATGGTGCTGCCTCATTTGGAGCATCGGTTAATTTTCAAACTGTTGATCTACAAGAAAAACCACATGCTCAAATTTCATCTTCAGTAGGATCATTTGGTACTTTTAAACAAACAATGTCTGCAGGTACCGGTATATTAGACAGTTGTTTGTATTTTGGTATTAGAGTAAGTAGGCTCGATTCTGATGGATGGGTAGAACGAAGTTTTTCACAACATTCGGCAGCACATCTTACAGGCTCATATTTAAAAGGCTCTCATCGTTTGACAGCAAATGTTCTTCTCGGTAAAGAACGAACAGGGATTTCATGGGAAGGACTACCGGATTACATGCTTTCTACAAACCGCAGATATAATGTTACAGGTTTGTATTATGATGATTTCGGAAATGAAGCTTTTTATGATAATGAAACTGATAATTATTGGCAAAATCATTATTCGCTTTCATATGGAGGTATTTTGAGTAAACATATAACCTTTTCGTTAACAACACATGCAACTACCGGTAAAGGATTTTACGAGCAATATAAGGATAATGCAAAATTTTCAAAATATGGTATTCCTGTTGTCTTGTTGTCTGATACAGTTGTTGTTATAAATCAAAGGCAGTATATTTTCCCCGATAGTACTATAAAACGGAGCGATTTAATCCGTCAAAAATGGTTAGATAATATATTTTACGGATATACTTCAGGTATCACTTATACAAAAAATAATACCGAAATCTCATTGGGAAATTCATATAATATATACAAAGGAAATCATTTTGGAAAAGTAATATGGGTGCAGATGATTCCCGATTTTGATAAATCGTATACATGGTATGATAATGACAGTGAAAAACGTGATGTTATGGTTTTTGTTAAGGTTCAACAAAAATTGTTTTCACAATTATCTATTTTTGTCGATATGCAATATCGCAACATATTATATACCATGGTGGGAATAGATGATGATTTTACACCGTTACACAATAATTTTTCATGGAATTTTGTAAATCCTAAAGTAGGGTTGTATTATATGCCAAATAAACGGAATAAAGTGTTTATATCATATGCCGTAGCTAATCGTGAACCAACACGTACCGATTTAAAAGATGCAGGAAAATCTGCAAAACAGGTAACATATGAAACCTTATATGATACAGAATTAGGATATACACTTACATTGCAAAAATTGAGTGCTTCTATAAATGTATATAATATGCAATATGTAAATCAATTAACTCTTACTGGTAAGCTCAATGATGTAGGAGATCCTATTATGGAAAATGTTCCTGATAGCTATCGGCGTGGTATTGAATGGATTGTTGGAGCACGACCTGTAAAAGAAATAGCTTGGAATGCTTCTCTTACACTTTCACGAAATAAAATACACAATTATACAGAATATTCTGTTAATTATACTGATACTTGGGATGAAGAACCCAAAATTACAGAATTAGGAACAACAGATATTTCATATTCACCAAATGTTATAGCCTCAAATAGTATTATGTTTTATCCTGATAAATCTATATATTTTGGATTTACTTCTAAATATATTGGAGCTCAGTTTTATGATAATACATCTGACGAACAAAGAAAATTGCCTGCATATGCTATTCATAATTTTATATTGGCATATACCAAACCTATCTATAAAACATCGCTTACTATACAATTAATGGTAAATAATATACTTGATACACAATATATTTCAAATGCATATGGATGGAATTGGTACGAACAAAATCAAGAAAAGAGTCAAAGCTTTTATTATCCACAAGCAGGGATTAATTATATGTGTAAAATGAGTTTGCAGTTTTAATTTTTATTTCTTTTTTGGGGGGGGGTAGTATCAGCTGTCAGATACTGCTCCCCAAATTTTAAGTAAATTATGGTAGAATGGATTATACATCATTGGATTGAAATTGCCGGCACTCTATTCGGGCTTGCGTATGTGTTGCTCGAGGTAAAGCAGCATAATGCAATGTGGTTTGTCGGAATTATTACATCGTTACTATATATCATTGTTTTTTTTCAGTCACAATTTTATGCTGATATGGGATTGCAAGTATATTATGTGTTTGTAAGTGTGTATGGGTGGTTTATGTGGAAACATGGGGGGGGAGATCATACAGAATTACAAATACAAAACATTCGTATAGTGTATGCTTTGGTGTTGGCCATTATTACTGTACTTATATTTTTTATTATATCATATATACTTGTGCATTATACCGATTCTCCTGTCCCGTATTGGGATTCATTCACTACAGCTTTGAGTATAACTGCAACATATATGTTAGCTCATAAATATATAGAGCAATGGTTTATTTGGATGATTGTGAACGGGGTGAGTATTTGGTTATATTGGAACAAAGAATTATATAGTACTGTAGTGTTGTTTAGTGTTTATTTTATACTATCTGTAATAGGATATACAGTTTGGTTTCGAGAGCATACCCAAGCTAAACATCTTCAATTGTAGGGTATTATTTTTTTGTGTCTTTTTTTTGTTTTGGAGTAATAACTCTTGTAGGATTTTTGTGTAAAAATTCTTTCCATGATTTAGCAGATGTTCCTTGAGTTATTCCCGGTTTAGAAATTTGATAATAATGACATACAGCAACAGCTAACGCATCGGTAGCATCAAGAAACTCGGGTTTTGCTTCGGTATTGAGTAATCGCGAAAGCATAGCTGCAACTTGTTCTTTAGAAGCTGTTCCTGTTCCTGTTATAGCCATTTTTACTTTACGAGGGGCATATTCCGTTATTGGTATATCAAATGCTAAACCAGCCGCCATTGCAACACCTTGGGCACGACCGAGTTTAAGCATAGATTGAACGTTCTTTCCAAAAAATGGTGCTTCTAAAGCCATTTCATCAGGACAATATTCTTGAATAAGTCCTTGTAAACGTTTATAAATTTTTTGAAGTTTTATATAATGGTCATCAAATTTTTGTAAGTTTATTACTCCTAAGGTTAATAATTTCATTGTTTTCCCCGATACAGATATAAGTCCGTATCCTAAAATTGTTGTACCGGGGTCAATTCCTAAAATTATCTTTTCATTAACCATGCAACATTATATTAGAACTGAGTTTGTAAGTATTGTTTAAATGCCGAATATGTTGCAGGTATCGTATCAAATGATTCAGGTTTATCTTCTATGCCTTGTAAACTTTTGGGTAATTCGGGGTTTATTCCAATATTTGAAATTATAGCTTCGGGGAATTTTGCCGGATGTGCAGTTTCAAGTGATATGATTAATTCGTTTTCATTTTCACCATATTGTTTTACATAATCTTGAACACATTTCCATCCTACTGCACCATGGGGTTCCAAAATTACTTTATATGTATTCCATACGTGTTGTATTGTTTTATGTGTTTCGGAATCACTTACGCTAATTGAATAAAAATCACGATTCATAGCATCAAAATCGGGAGTTTTGTGTAATGTGCCTGTTTCATCCATATTTCCACCATATAATTCTATTAATCTTGCTAAATTACTTGGATGCCCCACATTCATAGCACTTGATAAACAGTTTTTAGATGGTTCAATTTTTTTGTATTCTTTTGTTTGAAGTAGTACTTCAAATTCATTATTATCATTTGTTGCAACTAATATCTTTTTCACTGGTAATCCCATATTTTTTGCAAATACACACCCCATCATATCACCAAAATTACCTGATGGGATACAGAAAACAGCTTGTTCATTGTTGTCTTTTTTTGCTAATCGGGAATATGCATAAATGTAATATACAATTTGAGGAATTAATCTGCCAATATTTATTGAATTAGCACTGGTTAGTTCAAGATATTGTAAATCAGAATCAGAAAAAGCTTCTTTTACCATAGCTTGTGCATCATCAAATTTGCCGTCTATAGCTATTACATGTATATTTTTTTGAAGTGTAGTCATCTGTTTTCGTTGTCGCAACGTAACTTCGTTCTGAGGAAATAATATTGCAACACGTATAGTTTCTAAATTGTAAAACGCATGAGCAACGGCACTCCCGGTGTCGCCCGATGTCGCTGTTAATATTAACTTATGTGTTCCTTTTTGTTGTAAGTAATATTGCATTAAACGTCCCATCATTTGCCCTGCAAAGTCTTTAAATGAAGCTGTTGGCCCTTGATCAAGACGCATGATGTATTTTCTGTTGTATACTGGTTCTAAAGGAATATCAAATGTATATGCTTCTTTACACATTGCAAGTAATTCATTGTATGGAATATCATTGCGTAAGAATTTTGAAAATACTGCACATGCTATTTCATAATATTCTTGTGATGCAAAATTTGCAATTTCCTGCGGTGTAAAAGTTGGAATTTGTTCGGGCATATAAAGTCCTTTATCAGGAGCTAAGCCTTGTAATAACGCTTCACCAAAAGTAACTTTAGGCGCTTTGTGGTTTGTTGAAAAATATTGTAATGACTGTACCATACTTTGAATTTTTTACAAAAATACATGTTTCGTTAATTATTTTGCAATAAATGTTTATTGAATCAAACAGTTTTTTCATTTAGCTGTAAAATAACAGAAAAATATATTCCAAATAACGGGTTTATATGTCAAAAATAACATATACATTTTTTTATATTTTTTTTTAGATACAATATAGATTTGAAAAAAAATTAATAGATTATGAACAATAAAAAAAATGAAGCATTGGAATACCATTCAAATGGTAGACCCGGAAAGATAGAAGTTGTTGCATCAAAACCACATGCAACCCAAAATGATTTAGCATTAGCATATTCGCCCGGTGTAGCAGAACCTTGTTTGCAAATTCATCAAAATCCTGAATGTGTATATGCTTACACAGCAAAAAGTAACCTAGTAGCTGTAATTTCTAATGGAACTGCGGTGTTAGGTCTTGGAAATATTGGAGCTCTTGCAAGTAAACCTGTAATGGAAGGTAAAGGAATGTTGTTCAAAATATATGCGGATATAGATGTGTTTGATATTGAGCTAAATACTGAGGACGTAGAAATTTTTATTCAAACAGTAAAAACTATTGCGCCTACATTTGGAGGTATAAATTTAGAAGATATTAAAGCTCCGGAATGTTTTGAAATAGAACGAAGACTTAAGCAAGAACTTGATATTCCTGTAATGCACGATGATCAACATGGTACAGCTATAGTATCGGCAGCTGCATTGCTTAATGCATGTGAAATTGCCGGAAAACAAATATCTGAGGTTAGAGTTGTAATAAATGGTGCAGGAGCTGCTGCAATTTCATGTGCTCTTTTGTATATTTCAGTAGGTGTTCAAAAAGAGAATATCATAATGCTTGATAGTAAAGGTGTAATTCATACAAATCGTAAAGATTTAGATATTTCTAAACAACAATTTGCACAGAATGTTCCTTTTACTTCGCTTGAATCTGCCATGAAAGGTTCTGATGTATTTATTGGTTTGTCAAAAGGTGATATTGTAACCGAACAAATGGTACAAAGTATGGCTCCAAATCCTATTGTTTTTGCTTTGGCTAATCCAAATCCCGAGATTTCATATGATAAAGCTATGGCATCTCGAAATGATATAATTTTTGCAACCGGACGAAGTGATATTCCAAATCAAGTAAATAATGTTTTGGGATTTCCGTATATTTTTAGAGGTGCTTTAGATGTGCGTGCAACACAAATAAATGAAGAAATGAAAATTGCGGCGGCATATGCAATAGCTCAATTAGGAAAAGAAGAAGTGCCGGAGAGAGTTAAACAAACGTATGGGGATAATATATCTTTTGGCGCTCAATACATAATTCCAAAACCAAATGATCCTCGATTACGTGAATATGTATCGTATGCGGTAGCTAAAGCAGCTGTTGATTCAGGAGTAGCTCGCAATCCAATTACAAATTGGGAAGAATACAGAAAAGTATTACGTACAAAAAGTTTTAATTAATTTTTTTATTATGCCAATAGGAATTCATTAAATCTTCGATTTCTTCAATTTCTATTGGCATTTGTTCCAATAAGTTTTTATTACCGGTTTCAGTTATTAAAATATCATTTTCTAATCGTATTCCTATTCCTTCATTAGCTATATATATTCCCGGTTCGCATGACACTACCATACCCGGTTCTAAAACGGTATCTTTGTTTCCTACATCATGCGTGTCTAACCCAATAAAATGTGAAACACCATGCATAAAATAGGTGAAATATGCAGGTTTATCTTTGGTTTGTTTAGTAATATCATGTTGTTTAATCAACCCAAGATGCAAAAGTTCTTCTTGAATATATAGTTTTGTTTGTTCTTGGTATTCAAGAATCGTTGTACCCGTAATAATGAGTTTAGTTGTTTGTTTCAATACTCGCAATACAGCCTCATATACTTGTTTTTGTCTTTGTGTAAATTTGCCTGATACAGGTATTACACGAGTTGCATCACTTGCATAATTTGCATATTCTGCTCCAAAGTCCATTAAAACTATGGTGTTAGGTTGTAATACTGTATTGTTTGATACATAATGTAAAAAACAGGAATTTGCTCCCGATGCTATAATAGGCTCAAATGCATGCCCCGATGCTCCATGGGCTATAAATTCTTTGGTAAGTAAAGCTTCAATTTCGTATTCATATATGCCGGGTTTAATATATGGTACTGTTTGTTTAAATGCATTGGTTGTAATATTACATGCTTGTTCAATTAATGCAATCTCCTCGGGTTCTTTTCGTAATCGGCATTCTGTAATAATAGGAGCAAGGCGTTCTATTTGTTTTTCAGGAAATCGTTTTCGAATAATACGTTTAAATCTATCATCGCGAGATTTTACAAATGTATGCAATCGTGGATTTTCATTTTTGTTGAGATAAATACAATTGTAGTGTTGTAATAATTTTGCAAAAAATATATGAAAGGTATGTTCGTATTCTATGTGAGAAATTCCTGAAATTTGTTGAGCTTGAGTAATGGTTAATTTCTTTCCTTCCCAAATTTCAATTTCCGGTTTGGGTTCTAATATAAATAAAACAGCTTTTTCTTTATTGTCTGATGCGCCCGGAATAAGTACTAATATTGTTTTTTCTTGTTCTATGCCGGTAAGATAGAATAAATCGGAATGTTGTCTAAATTTAAAAAATAAATCGCCGTTTCGAGGTATTAAGTCATTTGAGTGTATTACTGCAATAGAATCATGAGGCAATTGCCGAAGTACTTTATTTCTGTTTCGTGCAAATAAATCTGATGATATTGGAAAATATTTCATGAGAGAAAATAAAAAAACCTACACAATTAGTATTATGTAGGTTTTAGACGTTATTTTGTTTAATTATTATTCATAAATTACTTCATTCATTTCTTGAACAGAACCTACTATTTTAAATTCAGTACGTCTGTTTTTTGCTCTACCTTCAGGATTATCAGAACCATCATCGTTAGTATTCTTTGCAACAGGCATGCTGAATCCATATCCTTTACCTGAAACACGATTTGGTTCAATTCCTTGTTTTATCATATATGCAACAATTTCATCAGCACGTTTTTGTGATAATTTTAGGTTAAACTCTTCACTACCTTGATTATCAGTATGACTGCTTAATTCAATTACAATTTCTGGAGCTTGTTTCATAAGTGAAATTATAGAAGAATCAATAGCAGCTTTTTGTTCTTTGGTAAGTTTGTATTTACCGTATTCATAGTAAATATTTTTCATTACCATTGATTGTTTACTTATGAAGTTAATACCATAATCACGAATTTTAATAGTGTCGGGTTTGTCAATACCTTTAGTTGTGAAAGGGATGAAAGCACGTCCGGTTTTAACGTTTTCAAATTGTAGTACATAATTTTTGCCCGGCTCTACTTTAAACAAATATGCACCTTTTTCGTTTGTTTCTGTTTTTGACACAAATACTTTATCATTGGTATTGCCAATAAATAGTGAAACTGTACTACCGGGAATAAAACGAATTTCATCGGTATCTTTTTTAGCTTCCATACCTTCTGTTTGGAAGTTTTTATTGATAAGTTTTTTAATTTCTTTATCTTCAACTTCAAAAACTCTACCTGTAACTGGAATTTCAAATACATTTTCAAAACTTACTTCGTATAAATCATCACAACAAGTTTCATGACCTGCAACTACGCCACCGGGACGATTTGAGGCGAAAATTCCTGATTTTGCATCAGAAGCAAGTACAAAATAATAGTCATCATAGGGTGAGTTTATTGGATATCCCATATTTTCTGCAGGAGTCCATTTACCAAGTTCTCCATTTGTTTTAAATATGTCAAACTCACCTAAACCTGCATGGCCGGTAGAACTATAATACATAGTACGTGATACAACATCATAATATGGTGACATTTCATCACCGGCAGTATTCATTTTATTTCCACAATTTTTAGGTTCACGCCATTCGTTCTTTTTAGGCATAAATATAGTAAACCATATATCTAAACCACCTTGTCCGCCAGGTCTGTTTGAAACAAAATAGAGAACTTCATCATTTTTTTTGGATTCATTACCTACGGCAACCTGAATGTTTGAAAATCCTTTACCGTTTACTATTTCAGGTAATTCTTCGGGAGCTTGCCATACACCAAATGAATTTTTTGACATATAGATTTTACAAATTACTCCCATTTTTTTAACTTTTTCACATTTTGTAAAATAAAAACGTTGAAAATCAGGAGAAAATGCGCCATGATACATACCTATAGGCGAGGAATTTTCAGCTTTTAAATCCCATTCACCAGAATTTACCCAATTAAAACCGCTTTTGTTTGCACCATATAATGCAGGAGCTTTTATTGCATCGCTTGAACTTACAGTATCAAAAGGTTCAACTGCAAAAACCATTGATGTATTTGATAATAAAATAGGCATATATTCCATTGCCTCAGTATTTATAGAAACTCCTAAATGAGTGATACGAGCTTGAACAGGTTTTTTTATCATGCTTGTGGCAGAATCGCATGAAATGATTTGATTTTTTGTGATTTTTTGATAAATCTCAGAATCATCGTAATCAACATATTCTTTTTTGAATGTTTTGAATTGCGTTTCGGCTTCATCATACATTTGGCTTGTTTTAAGCATTGTAGCATAGTAGTATAAAGCTTTACCATTCTTTTTTGGACTTGTTTTATATGCTTTGTCATACCAATATTGTGCAAACGGATAATTACGTGCAAAACGATAACTTTCTGCTAATTGGTACATGATAGCAGGATCTTCTTTAATTTTTAAATATTCTTCAAAGTATCGTATTGCTTTATACGGTTCTTTATCTTGAAGAGCTTTTATTCCTAATTTTTTTAATTTTCCGGTGCTATATACCGATAAATCTTCTTGAGCTTGTAGTGAATATGCTCCTAAAAAAATTAGCAACAAACACGAAAGTAAATATTTACGTACCATATTATATCAATTTAAATAATAACGCCTTTGAGAATGTTTATACGGCTCAAATATACTAAGAGTTACCAATAAAAACAAAATATTTTACAATAAACTACATTTTAGCTGTTTATTCCTCATAAATTATCTCTGAATATTGACTTAAATTACCAATAATTCTAAATTCAGTACGTCTGTTTTTTTGGCGGCCTTCAGGATTATCAGAACCATCAGGATTTTCGTTAGGTGCTATTGGGCGTGTTTCTCCATATCCTTTAGCAACTAAACGATTTTTATCAATTCCTTTTTTTATAAGATAATTTATAACACTTTCTGCTCGTTTTTGCGATAATTCTATATTGTATGCATCATCACCTTTACTATCGGTATGACTGCTCAATTCTATAATAATATCCGGAGCTTCACGAAGAATAACTAATAATGTTGAATCTATGATTTTTTGTGATTCTGGACGTAACTTATATTTATCAAAATCATAATAAATATTTTTTATAATAAATGGCTCTTTATTCGATAAATATTCAATTCCTACGTCATGTATTACAAGTGTATCGGATTTTGTAATTCCTTTAGTTGTAAATTCCAGAGTAGTAGGTGGTATTTTATTGCTTTGGAATTCCAAAATATAATCTTTGTTTACTTTCAAATCAAAAAAGTATTGTCCTTCTTTTGTAGTTGAATCTTTTTGCAACAATGTTCGTTCTTTATTTGTTTTATCATGCAAGTAGAGTGTGACAATTGAACCTTCAATATATTTTTTTTGTATTGTATCAATTGCTATAGTATTTTTTGTTTCAATTTGAGATTTTAAAATATCATGTATTTTTTTATTATATACTTCAAATACTTTACCTGTAACAGCTACATTTATTACTCCTAAATAATTAAAAGAAAATAAATCATCGCAACAGGTTGGGTGCGAATATGAAACTGTTCCGGGGCGGTTTGATGTAAAAAATCCTTTTTTACCATCATGATGTAGTACATAGTATAAATCATCAAATGGTGAGTTAATTGGGTAGCCAATATTTTCGGCAGGATTAAATTTACCCATCTCGCCTATACTACTGAAAATGTCAAGTTCGCCTAATCCGGGCCAACTGTTAGAGCTAAAGTAGAGAGTTCGAGTTTTATTATCATAAAAAGGGGTGAGCTCATCGCCGGCTGAATTTATTTTATTCCCGCAATTTTTGGGTTCTCGCCACAGCTTTTTACGCGGATTGTATATGCTAAACCATATATCATATCCGCCTTTGCCTCCGGGGCGGTTACTTACAAAATACAATACTTCATCACCATTTTTTGATTCGGTTCCAACAGCAGGTTGTGTATTGGTTACATTTTTTGCGTTAATTATTTCAGGCAATAATTGTGGTTCTCCCCATTTTGAACCTTGTTTGTTGCTTACATAGAGTTTACATATAGTTTCAAATTTCCAGTTTTGTTCGCAACGAGTAAAATAAAATCGTTTGCCATCTACAGAAAACACTCCATTACCTATATTTTGTTTATCGGGATTAAGCGTTTTATTTTCCCATTCTCCAACATAATTCCATTCATTGTTTTTGAAACGTGCTGTATAAAATTGACGTACCGGCACATGTGAGTTTTCACCATCAAGAACACTATATACTGCAGTGTCGGTTCGTAACGATGCGTATAAAATAGTTGAATCATTTAAGAATTGAGGTGCAAATTCAATTGAAGCTTTGTTTATAGAACCGTTTATATGGGTTATTTCAACAGAAAGAGCCGAATCTATTATATGTTTGGCAGTATCGCATGCTATAATTTGATAGGCTGCAAGTCGTTTAAAATCTATTTCAGATTTACTGCCGTCATATTGTTTTCTGAACGCTTTAAATTGACGACCTGCTTCATCATACTTTTGCTCGGTTTTGAGCATACAAGCATAATAATAGAGTGCTAACACATTTTTGGAAGGTTTTGCTTTATAAGACTTCTCATACCATTTTTTAGCTTCCTGATAATTACGAGCAAGTCTATAACAATCGGCAAGAAGATACATAATTTCATAGTCCACCTTTTTTTGACAATATGCTTCAAAATAGTCAATTGCAGAATATGTGTCGCCTAATTGAAGCGACGCTTTACCCATAGCTTTGAGTTTATTTGCAGGAATTTGTTGTAAATTTTGTTGTTGAGCAAATGTAGCTGTGTGAATACAAACAAATAATAATATGGAATAAATAATTTTATTCATGGGTTATAACCTGTCACAAGGAATTTTAATAAATGTGGATTGAACACTTGGCGTAATATATATAAGCGAAAATTCAAAAGCTCCTCTGTTGTTTGTAGCTTGCTGCAATGTTGAAATATTTATATCATAACTTATACCCATACGCAAGTTTTTCATTTGTACACCGCCTATCCATGAAGAAGCATCAAAATTTCTTGAAAGTCCATATCGTATACTTGTTCCTATATATGGTTTTATATCTTTTGTGAATACATATTCTACTTCACCACCAATCAAAAATTCGGCAGCTTTTTTTTGGGTCATATATAAAATATGGGGATTGATATTTATTTTTGATGTTGCCGAAAATTTTCCGCCACCATATAGTGCAGCACGTATTGGCAAATCGGCTTCCTTTAAATCTAATCCGTAAAATGATTCCCTGGGAGTATTCAAATTATAAATAGAAACACCAAATTCAGGTTCTATTGTATTTGAAAGTCGTTTGCTCCACATAGCTCCTATATTTGCTATACCATACAAGATTGGTTCGCCGGGAACTTCGGCGGTTGGCAGTTGTGGATTGAATACATTATCGCCTCCTATATCAAATTGATCGTCAAATGTATAGCGTATTACATTGGTGCTTTTGTAAACAATACCTGTTTGAATACCTCCCGAAAGTTTGTGTCCGTTAATTTTTTTTGAAAATGCTCCTGAAATGAGTATTTTATTTGAAACGAGGCCTACATAACCGGTTTCATCATTTATGGCAACAATTCCAAAACTATATGTGTTTGAAAAATAATGAAATTGTTTTTCTAGTCCAAAACCAATGGTTGAGTATGGTTTATTATCGATAGCTTTCCATTGTGTACGATAATTTCCTCTTATTCTTATATCTCCTTTGTACCAACCTGTTTGAGCAGGGTTTAAGGTAAGAGGGCTTGCATAAAATTGAGAAAAATGAATATCCTGTGCAACCATTTCATAGGTAAAAAGAGTCATTATAAAACAAAATATAAATCGTATGATTTTCATGTTTAACATTTTTTTATAGACATAAAAAGCAAAGAATTAGTTGCATGCGGTAAATAAATAAAATTGTATATTTGTTTGCGATTCAAAATTACATAAAATGACCAACATACAAAGCACAATACTTAAAATAATTTTATTATATATTGGACTGCCTATAAGCATATATGCTCAAACTTTTGATTTTATTGCATCAAAAACCCAAGGTTGCACCCCATTGCAAGTTACTTTTACCAACACTACCGATATAGCATATCGCAACAATTATAATTATGAATGGACAGTTGAGCCTGCAAAATTTTCGACTGAAATTACAAATGTAGAAAACACATATATAAAACCCGGTAAGTATACTATTACAATGAAAGTATATACCCTCGAACAGCAATTGGTTAGCACTGTTACAAAAACAGATTATATTACAGCTTTTCGCGACCCCGATGTAGTAATTCAGAGTGATAAACAATCTGATTGTATTTATAAAAATTTCCAATTCTCGGTTGTTTCCGAAGAATCTGATGCTCCTATATCATCATATATGTGGATAATTTCTGACGGTACAAGTTATGATGGCAAAGTTCCACCGCCTCATGCATTTTCATATGCAGGTACCCATACTGTGTTTGTTGCGGTGCAAGATGCTAACGGTTGTACCAATCGTGAACGACGAAATATTACCGTGCAAACAGTTGATGAATTTCCAAATGCAACGTTTACATCATCTAATCCTAAAAGTGTATGCGATGAAACACTTACCGTGCAATTTCAAAATACGACACAAGGCACAAATATTCAATCGTTTCGGTGGGAATTTGGCGATGGAACTCAGTCAACACAAAATCAGGTTTCGCATACCTATAATGGCTACGGCATATACTATGCAGCTCTGAGAGTTATGACTACAAATGGCTGCGAAGGCATATCAATGGTTGCGGTACGATTAGAAGATTTTAAACCCGATATAGTTATAAGCGATGGCATTAAAACACTTACCTCTTCTAATAAAGCATGCCCGGGAACTGTGAATTTTTCAATGGTAAACAATGGTTCTTCTACCTTGCCTGTTACAAAGTATGAGTGGGATTTTCAAAATAATGGGACTATAGATTCACAAAATCCTACATATAGTACAACACATGCTGCAGGTGGTTTTGCTCAAATTAAACTGACAGCAACTACTGCTGCTTGCAGTAAATCGGTTACAAAAAATTATGAAATTGAGAATGTGCTGCAAGTTACATACTCACCTACCGATACATTTTCATGTAAATTGCCATTTACTGTAAATTATACGGCACAAAGTAATATACCAAATACAACATACCAATGGTTTATCGATAAAAATCCCTATACAGGCAATCCGGTACAATTTACATTTTTGAATGAAGGCTTTTATTCTGATTCATTAATTGCTACTTCACCCAATGGATGTAAAACATCATTGAGCAAACAAAAAAATGTGGAAATTGCAGTACCAAAAGTTTCAATTGTTCCTATTTCTTCGCCTATTGAGGGTTGTGTGCCGCTTACGGTTGATTTTAACAAAACGGTAACATATAATACTATAAGTGATTTTGTAAAAAAAACAGAGTGGGATTTAGATAATAATGGCATATTTGAAATTACAGCAGATGGTCCGGTTTCGCGTACATATACCAAACGAGGAGTGTATCCTGCTGTTGTTAAAATTACTACGAACAGAGGGTGTGAATATATTGATACAACCAAAGAAAAATATGAAATTGTTCGTGTAGGGCACATAGGTAAAGGTGATTTGGTATTTCCCGATACCATATTGTGTGCTTCTGATATTTTAAAATTTCAATATGTAAATGCTATAGATAGCCTTATAGTTACGCCGTTTTGGGATTATATAAGTGTAATTTTTGAACATGTTGATGATCCTTTGATTTCTTCGGGAACCGGGACCAGTCCTATGAATTATAATTTATCGGCAATGTTTAGAGATACAGTAGGTGAATATTCGGTAAAGTTTCAATTAAATGATCATGGTTGCAGAAAAAGTTATACCGATGTTGATTCTTCGCAATGTGTAGTAAATTATCAATTAATAGGGGGCGATTTAGTGCCAATAGATACTGTTTGCCCTCCTACCAGAATTTTTGTGAAGGGACCAATTTTACAACTTACATCAACTCCTAAAGATTGTAATGATAATTATAATTATTCATACTATTTAACTAAAATGATTAATGTGGATACAACAAAATCAGGAGAATATATAGAATGGTATATTCAAAAATTTAATGGTCTTGGTCATCCAATATCACCTAAAAAATTAATTGCGTACAATTCTGATAGTATTCATATAAATTATGATAATGATACATTAGGCAGGGGTAATTATATGATTTCGGTTTATGCATACAACAATAATGAAGATTGTGTAAATGGTATTAAATGTAATTGTATTGATTCGGTTTTTTATACGACTCAAGTTACTGATATTAAAACGGTATATACTTTACAAAAAAGCACGGTATGTGTTGGTGATACTGCTCAATTTATAAAACACCCCCAATCTCAAGATATTGAGTCAGCAAGTTGGTTGTATACGCGTGATAGTATTTTTCAGCATCAGATTTTTCCAAATATTGAAAATGATACCTTGTTTTATATTTTTAATAAGAGAGACATATCTGAAGTTATAGTAGTGGGGCAAGATATGTATGGATGTACTGATACTGCCCGGATTCCGGTGAAAGTATATCAGCCTCAAGCAAACTTCTTTGCTGATATAGTTTCGGATTGTTTGCCGTTTCAAACGCAGTTTACCGATTCTACCTTGCATGATACTACTATAGTTGCTCGTATATGGGATTTTGGTAACGGATTTACCCAATCGGGGAATGATTCTATAACAACAACAGTATATGCTCAAGCAGGATTAACTTCACCTAAACTTACTGTTATAGATATTTTAGGTTGTAGTAATGTTATAACTCGCGATAAATATATAAAACCTGTAGTGCCTAATTCTATATTTGTAGTACAACATCCTAAATTGTGTTTAAATCATGAAGCTGCATTTATACGAAATACCAGTGATCCAAATTATGATAATAATATCCATAAATATTCTTGGGATTTTGGTGATGGCAGTACCTATGACGGAACGTTGCTTGATACTACAAAACATACCTATACTCAAGTTACCGGTATAACACCATATACAGTAAATCTTACGGCATATAGCATGAGTCCGGAAGGAAATGAATGTATGTCGAGCACAACACAAACAATTGATGTTAAAGATTTTAATCCAACAATAGATACCATAGGAATTGATAAATGTAAAGAACCCGGGCAAAAATTTCTTGTTTTTATAGATAAAACAAAATATTCAAAATATTCAACAGTGGCATGGTACAAAGAAGATGGCGATGTTCGTAAACTTATTTCTACCAATAAATATTCATTTCAGGTTGCTACATTCGATAACTATGGCGACCAAAAACTTATATTGTATACTACATCAAATTATTACGGGTGTGAGTTGGATTCGGTAATTATGGATATAGAAGTTCCCGGCTATGAGGCAGAATTTGTTGCCGACAAATATGATGTATGTGTTCGCGAAGATGTAACATTTACGCTTACCAAGCAGTTAAATATTGATAAATATGTATCATACTGGGAGTTTGGCGATGGTAATGCAGATTATGCAAATATACCCCAAACAACACATTCTTACACTACGCTTCCCGGAGTTTTGGATAATAAATTCAAAGTGCAATTTATTGTAAATGCGCCTAATTGTAAACCTCGTGATATTTATAAGAAAGTCACCATTTATCCTGTATTGGCAGAGTTTGACAGAGGTGTGCAAGATGCCGATACTATAGGGTGTGCTCCATTTACCGTAACATTTTATAATAAATCTGCAGGACTTACAGCCTCCAATTTTATATGGGATTTTGGTGATGGCACTACAAGTACCGAAAAAAATCCTACCCATACATTTAATACAACCAATAGTGTATATTCCGTGAATTTATCTATAACCAATAATGTATGTCCCGACAATAACACGAAACCTATTTCAACGCATCCATTGGCAAACGTTGTTATAACAGCCGATACAACATTATGCTACGGTGAACAAACAACAATAAGTGCTTCCGGCGATTTTTCTGCTATTACATGGTCACCGGCATCGCAAATTACCAATGTAAATTCGGCTACAACACAATATATTCCTAAAAAATCGGGCTATATATTTGCAAATCTTCAAACAAATTATGGCTGTACTAGTTCGGATAGTGTTTTTGTATATGTTCAGCAATATCCTCGCTACCAAGGAGCACCCGATTCGTTGTTGCTTTTTTATAAAACACCTACAGTGCTTGAACTTGCCAAACAACCCGACTCCCGAATAATTGCAGGACAATTGTATAATGTAAATAATACTCCGGTGCAAGGTGTGGCATATTCATGGAATCCTTCTACATATTTAAGTTGCGACAACTGTATAAGTCCAAATATTGATTTACAATGTGGTAAACCATCATACCCAAGTTGTATAGATTTTCCTGAATATATAGATTACACGGTACACATGGTTGATTCGTTAGGTTGTTTTGAAGCAGATACAACCATTCGTTTTCATATAATAATTGAAACCAAAGCAGCATTGCCACAGGCATTTACACCAAATAACGATGGCGAAAATGATTTTGCATTTGTTCGCGGTTGGGGTATCAAAGAATTTTTGGAAGTTAAAATATACAATCGCTGGGGACAATTGGTGTTTGAAAGTAATGATTTATATAAAGGTTGGGACGGTACTTACAAAGGTGAACCCCAAGCAATGGATACGTACGCATATACCATACGAATAATTAATACCGAAAGCAAAGAAGAATTTATAAAAGGATATATAACATTGTTGCGGTAAAAAGTGGTAGTTTGTATACAAAATGAAGAATATTATATGAAAAAACGGTAATCAATTCATATTGTATACTCTAGAGTAAAATACTATATATCCACCAAAGGTAAACTCGGGTCTGGTTTTACCCCTGCTTTATCAGTAAATGGAGTCATTCTTGAATAATTTAAATCACCTTGCAGTGGATTTTGCCCAACGTTGTAATATGGAATATCATCAAGGCATAAGTCTTTGCCTAACAGTGATTTTATTTTGTGTTTTGCAACCCAAAGAGTAGGATGTTTTATATATTTTTTCATAACAGGAGCTGCTGTTCCAACCATCCAACAATTTTTTGGGCATTCTTTTACAAGATTTCGAACTCTTGTAGCTTGAGGGCTAAACCATAAATCTTCAAAGTTTGTATAATCTTTAATGTTACCCATGCTTTCTTTCCAGATTTTATCTTCTAATCCATTACAAGGATATACATCTCCATAAGGTTCAATAAAAAAATTAGCATTTCCTGCTTCACATGGTAACATCCGTTTTCCGCCTTTTATATAATTTATTAAGCCTAAATTAAAGAATGCACGATACCAGCTTTTAGGATTATTTTCTTTTAATAAATAGGCAATTAAAGTTTTAAAGTTTGCAATTACCTCATCTTGATTAGTTACAAAATTATCATCTTTGTGAAAGTAGAAAGAATTATGATATGTAGCGGTAGCAAATTCAAGTTTCATTTTTTTCGAAAGTTGATACAACCATAACATATCATCAGAATTGTTATTAGAGACGGTTATGCCAAAGCCAATATCTTTTACACCCATTTCGCTGAGTGCCAATAATAATCGCAACCCTCTGTCAAAACCTCCCGGACGACCGCGTAAATCATCATTTCTTTCAGCTAATCCTTCTATAGAAACCCGAATGCCAATATTAGGGAATCGTTCCGCTAATTTTAATGCACGTTCGTAATGCCAGCCCGAAGTTGAAATCACAACACGTTCGGCACGTTTAAATGCAACTTCTACAATATCTTCCAAATCCATTCTTTGGAAAGGTTCTCCACCGGTAATATTAGCAAATTTTAATTGTGGTAAAATTTCTAAATCTTTTGCTTCAATTTCTTTTTTTACATCACTTGGAAATTCCCATATATTGCACATTTTACAACGCATTTGACATCTATAGGTTGTAATGATTGAAACATCGGTGGGTAAAGTTAATTTTTCTGACATTGGAGTAAATCTTAATTATTATAATATTCTTCGTAATTGATATTGTTTCTGTCAATACCAATTAGTTTTAGAAATGAATATACTTCATGAATCATTTCGCCATTTCCGCAAATATAAAACAAATCTGTTGTATTGAACGTTTGTTTCTTTATATATTCGGTTACTCTTCCATTAAAAATACCTTCGGTGCTTTTGCTTGTGCAGCTTATGTAGGTTGCATCTTTTGAAATATTATGTTCAAATGATTCTGAAATATTTTTAATGCCATGAATAATTGTGAACGGAACATGTTGAAACGTTTGAGTATATGATATGAATGGAGCGATACCACTGCCGGTAGCAATACAATATATGGTATGATTCTCAACATTGTCGGGTAAAGTAAAATACCCTGTAGGTTTTGATAATTGAAATACTGTTCCTATTGGTACTTTTTTTAACTTTTTCGATAGATTTCCATGTTCTACTTCTCGAATCAAAACATCTATATGATTTTCGTTTTCTCCACTTGCAATGGAATAAACACGTTTATTTGTATCATTCGCTAAAGAAAGGGTTATATGTTGCCCTGTTTTAAATGTAAATGTTTTAGGTGTAAAACGCAATATATATAACGTTTCGTTAATATGAATACGCTCTTGAAGTGTTACAAGATTTTCGTCAATTACCATATTGTTTTTTTATAGTTTGAACGACTTTCGCATATATTACTTACAATGCATTATACACTTGCATAGTTTCATGTGCTATTTTGTGCCAATTATATTTTTCTTGTAATAATACAGAATAATCAACATGTTGATTTAAGGTAAGCATATAATTAATTTTTTCTGAAAGGTCTTGAATATTGCCAACTTCAAAAAATGAACTTTTTGGTAATTCAATTTCTGTATTTGCAGAAATATCGCTTACAACAACGGGTAAATTATAAGACATAGCTTCGAGCAATGCTATAGGTAACCCTTCGTGATATGAAGGCATAACAAACAAGCCGGCATGTGAGAAAATTTGATGTAATTTCTCACCTTTAATAAAACCGGTAAGCACAATTCCATGTTTTTTTGCATCAGCTTTAATGTGTTTACTGTATTCAGATTCGTGATCAGTATCGCCAACGAATACGAGTTTATAGTCGGTTTTAATATTTGAATATGCTTGCACCATATCATGAAATCCTTTTTCTGGAACAAATCGACCTACAAGAATCATATATTTTTGAGGTTGTAAACCAAGTGATTCAATATAATCGGTTTGCAATGATTTTTGAGGAATAATCACTCCATTTGGAATAAGACTTATGCGTTTGGGATTAAATTTTTGAATATCACGCTGAATAGTTTGAGAAATTACAATACAATGATTCGCAAATTTACACCCCCATTTTTCCCCAGTTTTTAAAATCCATTTAGCAATTTTTCCCCATTTTTGCCGATTATAATCTGCACCATGGTGGGTAAATACTACTTTTAATCTGAGTAACCGTGCAAAAGGGGCTAAAATAGCTGGACCAATAGCATGAATATGAACAATTGAAACACCTTTACAACGCGCATATACAATAGCAAAAAACGTATGAATAATAGCCTCTAAACTCTTTTTTTTAGGAGAATATATATCTACAATTCGTATATTTTTATATTCTTCAATTTTATTATTTTCCGTCACATACGCACTTCTGCGAACAAGAGTAAT
Organism: Bacteroidota bacterium; assembly: GCA_029266015.1. Taxonomy (GTDB): domain Bacteria; phylum Bacteroidota; class Bacteroidia; order Bacteroidales; family UBA1715; genus MWCJ01. The sequence goes on along the minus strand of JAJUFK010000003.1, from coordinate 3,405 downwards.
ATCAAAATCTTTTTCTTTTGCAATAATAGGATACAAATGCTCGCAGTGCGTTTCTACACCACCAAGAATATTTGGTATGCCGCGAGTGCCGGTTATAAGGATTTTCATTTTGATTTCATTTCATTATATATGCTCATCAATTTATTATAATAAATATCTTGACTAAATATGTTACTTGCATTTTTTTGAATTAATTTATAATTCCAACTAGCATCACTTACCATTTTATTAATTTGCAAACTTAAATCTTTTTCGTTCCCAGGAGAAAAAGTAAATCCATTTACACCCTCATCAATCAGTTCAGGTATACCTCCTATTCGTGCTCCGATAACAGGGGTTCCTAATGCAAAAGATTCAATAACGGTTAAAGGATTATTTTCATACCATTCCGATGGAATTATCATACATAAAGCATTTCCAAGAATATCCTTAATTGTTTCCCATGGTTTATACCCAATAAAATGAATATGCTTTGATGCATATTTTTTTTCTAATTCATGTTTTAGAGGACCATCACCAATAATTATTAAATTTGCGTTTGTCTCATTTTGAAACACTTTACACAATGTTTCAATCCCTTTTTCTTTACATAACCTTCCAAGATATACACAGTTTATATTTCTTTTTTCAACTACCGGAATCGAAAATTTTGCTTTATCTGCAAAATTATATAATTGTTGAATCAGACTTGAATTATATCCAGCTTGCTCCATTTTATTCTTTAAAAATTTTGAAGGTGATATAAATACTGATGTCGATTTTTCAATATTCTTTCTATTCCATGTGTTTGCTTCAAAATATCCAAGATAACTTCCAAGCTTACTGCCTTTTATACAGCGTTTTGTTATAACAGATTTTGGATTTGCAAAACAATCTTCACACACATTTCCTTGCATGTCCATACATGTGTATGCCGGACAAATAAGCTTATAATCATGCAAAGTCCAAACTACTGGAATATTATTTTTTTTTGCTATTTGTGCAATTACTGGTGAGAGTTGCGAATGAATATTATGCACATGAACTATGTCTGGATTAAAAGATTTTAAAAGAGCTGTCCATTTTTTTTTAACTTCAGATACGCCAAAAGGTCTTGCAATTGCTGAAAGCATTTTTATTGGTGATTTGCTATTAAAAACAACTTCACTCGGCCAATAATTTGAATACTCATTACTGCAATTTTCTGAAAATTGCATGCTAAAAATTGCAACTTCATGACCATATTGCTCCAAAAGATCTTTTAATTGCATGGTGTGAATACAGTCACCTCCACGTGGATAGAAAAATTTGTTAGCTAAAATTATTTTCATTTTCTAAAATTTTTAGATATCCTTCTGCAATTGCATCCCATGAATATGTTTGCAGAACATATTCTTTTCGTTTATTCTTTATTTCCTCTGATTGTTGTTCTGATTGTATATAAAAATCAATAGAATCAGACCAAGAATTAATATCAAATTCTAAAACACATCCATGAAAAGACTTTTTAATAATATCTATTGGTCCTGCTGTTTTTGAAGATATTACCGGTAATCCATTATATAAAGCTTCTAAAACAACCATGCCATATATTTCATAATGAGAAGGTAGCAAAAAAATATTACAACATTTATAAACACATGCAACTTGAGAATTTGGAATTTTTTCTATAAACATAACTGCACCTAGCAAATTGTGTTGTTCAACATATTTTTTTATTTTCAACAAATCCGGACCTGTACCTAAAATAATAAGACCAATGTTTCTATTTTTACATTCTCTAATATTTTTAAGAATATCTATTACAAAACTCAAATCTCTACGCGGCTCAATGACTCCTATATAAAGTAATGTACTATGAAATTTTGATGTAAATTTTATTACGTCTTCAATTTGTGTATAAGTCGTCTCATTTGCATTTATCATTAAGCCAACCGGTTGAACAAAAATATTTGAAAACCCTATTTTACGTAAATAGTTTTCAGCAGACGTTGTTTTAGCAATGCATACGTGAGCATTTTTGATAGTTTTTTTTAAAAATAGAAAATTAAAAACTCTCTGATATATTGCACCTAAACCATTATATGGCTTATACATACCCTGGTATAATACTGTTTTTATACCCTTTTTTCGAGCTATAGAAAGTATAAAAGGTGTCATAAATTGAGAATCTTCATGAATCTGAATAACATCATAATTCGCAAGAAGAATTTTTGAAATAAGCTTTGGATAATAGGTAATTTGTTTGAAAAACGACAAGCCTTTAATCGGTATTAATTTAACATAATTATTCTTAAATTCTTCTATAATAGTTTCTGTTTTAATATTTTCATATTTTGAATAAATTTCGGTTGAAACCCCATGATGTAATAATCCTTGCGCCAAACCTATTTCCTGTACATTATAAGTTGAAATGTTTATTGGAGCATTAGAAGTTCTAACAATTGCAATTTTCATATTTTCATATTTTTAATTAAAAGAAGATATAATCAATTCTGAGAATTTTTCCCATGTGTTGTTTTTTAAGTATTTTTCAATTAAAATTCTATCTTGAACCTCTTCAATAGATATTTTTTCTATATCTTCAAAGGAAAGATAACAATTTACAATGCCTTGTAGGTCTTTGAAATTTCCAGAATAAGGTCCAATAATCCGTTTATTAAAATTCAAACTATAAATCAAAGCTCCAGAGCTCAAAACAGAATCAGAACTATATGTAAATAATATGGCTTTTGATTGCATAATTAATTCTTGAAGTTCATACTCCGGAATAAATCGATTAATAAAAGTAATATTTTTCCCTAAAACAGAATTTATCTTTTGTAAATACTCGTAATTATTACATTTACCTGCAATAAGTATTTTCTTCTGACTTAGTTCATTATTATTTTTTACAAACTCTAAAAATTCGAATACCCTTTTATACTTCCCAATTCCTCCCCAAATGATATAATCCCATTTTATTTCTTTACTAGAAAAAATTTCACTACTATATACAGGATGAGGAATATATGTAATTTTAGTGTTATATGAAAAATTCTTTTTGAAAAAATCAACTCCTTCTGACGAATGAGTAATAACTAAATCAGCATTTTTTGCCATTATTTTCATCCCTTTGTCCACAAGTTTATGGCTAGCCTTATGAGCTCTTTTATTATGTAAAACCCACACAATTTTTTTTTGTAATACTTTTAATACAAATAGTAAAATTTGAAAAATTACAAATTGAATAGTCCCAAATTTTTTAAAAGGAATTAAATCTACCCAGTGAAAGATAAAGATATTTGAACGTAAATTGAAAAAGGCACTTGCAACACCAATTTGCCAAAAATTATCTCTCACTACTATAGTAGGTTCTGCAATAAATGAATCCTTAAAATATTTGATATACAAATTTCCTGATTTATCTTTTTTGGGATTATAGTT
>JAJUFK010000043.1 GCA_029266015.1 Bacteroidota bacterium | reverse complement strand
AGTAGTGTACCATATGCATTGGCACACAATACAGGTTATGACATTATACAAAACATAAGACCGCATACACGGCAACGTAAAAAAGATAAAAAAAAGTACCTGGTGCGCGCACACACTCGAAAAATAAATATGCCACAACGCCAATTTATTGGTAATAGCCATCAGGTGCAAAGCATTGTAAAAAACATAGTCAACGAAAATCTACAACAAATTGGTACCTACATAACTAAAAAATATAAATAATATGAGAGATTTATTGTACAAAGAAATTGTTGCTCGGCTCAAAGCAATTACAATTGTAGACAACGAGTATATTATAAATACAGAAAACACAAGCCCTGCTATTCAGCACTTTGGAATATGGAATGAGCAGCTTCAGAACATAGAAGCAGAAATACCATTTTATACGCCGGCAATTTTTATTGAATTTATGCCTATTAATTGGACAGCATTGGGAAACAATGTTAAAGATTCGGTAGTGCAAATAGTATTGCATACGCTCACAGATATTGACTATAGCACATCTACCGACACTATAGATGCCTTTGCTATTGAGAATGCAATACAATTGTGTTTAGAAGGATTTAAGTCTGATAATATTGGAGGTTTTACACTCGAAGAATCAATTACTGACACAAATTTTGCTGAAATCATGCACAATAAAGAACGCTATGCTGTTTACATAAAAAACAACACAGCAACACTTAAACGTATAACTATTGACAAACCTACAATACAAATCAATGTCTAAAAAAAAGCGTGAAGCTCCTACACTTCACGCAAAAACTTATACTATTTTACACGAACTAAAAATCTAAAGACTTTTGAATGTGTTGGATAAATTGTTTTTCCATTCTTTCGAATATATTTACAATATATCACCTTGTATACATTTTTGTTGACATTTTCAGACATACAGCTATGCCACCTCCTTTCTTTTTTGATGTTACCATCTAAAAATACTTTCAAGTCCTACCTTGAAAGCAAAAAACCCAGTAGTAGGATACTGGGTTAATTTTTTTTGAGGATTTTTTTGTTAGTTTTTTGAGGTGGCTAACAATTATGTCGTCAAATGTCATTACAAAAATACTTATTTTTTAAAGGATTCCAATTTTTTTGTAACTATTTTACAAATATTTCTAAAATAATTGTAAAAACACTTGACTTGTTGTTGTTTTTAACATAGAAAAAAAAAGCCCAATACTCTAATATCGGGCTTTCTATGCAATTATAAACAATCTTACTTATTGTTTTTTTGGAATATTGCCAAATTTTAAAAATGCATTTACACAAAAAATAATTACAGCACCTCCAAAAATTGAACCCTCTATTATTTTATCTTTTATAATTAACAAATATGATAAATACATGCCCATACCTATTACAATTAAAGCTGCTACAATTTTGAAAACATCTATCCAAAACTCTCGCTTAGTATTTACGTTTACAAAATTTATTTTACTTCTATTAAAAAAATGCCGTTCGTCTTGTTCTTTCGCTGTTCGTTCTTTTATCCAATCAATTATATTTGGATCAAGTTCCTTTAGTTTCACCAATTCCTGAGCATCGGGAAGTAAACTATCGTCAAAACTCACAGTGTGTTCCAACAGTGTAGCACCACCAGTATTGCTTTTAGCAATTTTTTGATTGTGAGTTTGTTTAGCCATGTATCTTTTCAGATTTATATGAAGAAACAGAATTTTTAAATGATTTTCTAAAGTTAGAAAGGTCTAATGCCATATTTTTTTTATCTGCATTCAACGGTTCGTAATCTAAAGACATTATATCATTATAAATCTCTTGCACTTCTACACTTCTTTCGGGTGAAGACAAAACAAAAACACCATTAATATTTGTAAAAAAACCAAGTATTGTATCCATAGATTTATGTAAATATTTGTCAAAACTAATATTTTTTATACAATCACACATACTATTTGTACGTAAATTTAGTATAAAAATTACATTAAATGCAAAAAAAAGCCCCTTAATTTGTTTTTCAGGGGCTTTTAAATATCTATTATTTACTATGAATCATTCTTTGTGCAGTATTCCAATCCGGCACCAACTGCTTGAGTAGTTCCAAGTAGTGCCAGCGGCGTTGGTGCATTTGTACTTCTTCTGCTTGCAGTAGTTCTACCATGTCGGTGTGTGTTTGCAGCCATTCTTCTACAGGGCACCCATTTGTAGGGAGCTCTATTACCATTTTGTTTTCTTCAAATGTTATCATAGTTTTATATTGTTTGGGTTAATTTACACTGTTTACAACGCACAAAGCATGTATTTACATATCCCGTAGGTGATATTACGAGTACTGCATTCCTATTATTGTTTTTGTGTGAGCAATTACACGTAGTGCGTGTACGGAAAGTTTTGTAATTTGTTCCTTCGTAAAAGCTAATTTGTTCACTCAAATCGCTCTTGTGATTTACATATATTGTATTCATACTACACCTCCTTACTTTTTTCTACCATTATGAAGCATTGCTTGCACTTTATTCTTATTTACAGGCGATTTTGTCAATTCTGCAAGAATATCAAGCATTTCTTCATATGTATAGGCAAATACATTTGCTTCGGGAGTTTCTACATTAACACCATACATTTGCAATATACCATTCAATTGTTTTGAACTTATTTCTGCTCGTATATTTTTATCAAAGTTCATAAACCCGTTCAAATTCATAAAATACGATTCAGTTTTCCCAACAAAATTCCTCTTTATATTTTCTTCACCAATGTATCCTTTTATAGATTTATTTAATCCCGATTGGTAATTGTATAATTTAGCTATCGGAGAAATTTTAGCCCATATTACACCATCCATTATAAACACATGGTTGGTTGTAACACCCATAGTTGTAATATACACAACACCATCAGGTGTTATTCCCGTTTTTTCATTAATTTGTAAGTTAGATTGTAATGATTCTCGTGCCTTTTTCTCAACCTCTATAAAATATTTACGCACATTTCTTCCCTCTTCTGTGCGTTCTACCATAGCAAGTTCTTTTGCCATGTCTAAACTTATTGAATATTCGATACTTGACCTTCCTTTTGAATTTCGCTCATTTTTGAGCGAAATTACAAAGTCCTCATTTTCAGTAAATCTATATTCGTCAATTCGCCGTTTTATCCAATCTCTGAAATTTGTACCCGTTTTTAAAAAACTGTGCAATTCGCGAGCGTTTACAACTTGGTTGCTATCCTGCTCTTTTACGCTAACCAAAGCGTAGGTTTCTTTTTGATTTTGATTCATAATGTGATTTTTTAGCATGTAAACAAAAAAAACGGCTGTTTACTTCCCGTTGCTAAGTCCATCAAGTGGCACTCACCAAGCCATTAAGCATTGGTACGGGGTTAAACAGCCGCATATCGTTTTAGGGCATAAAAAAAGCCCTATACGCAATGTCGGGCGGAATTACCACCACTTGAAATAAACTTAGCATTGCAATATTACGAATATTTTTGTTGTACATGCAAGTGATTTTTAATATTTTTTAATCCAACCATCTTTTTTGATTTAAATAGGTAGCCGGCATAAGCTTGCCACGCCACTGGTTAGCTGCAAGTATAGAATTGTAGCGAGGTATGTAGTTGTATGCAGCTGCTTTTTCTTCGGGTTTTAGCTTGTTCCACGCAGCTTCAGCTTTTATTTTACCTTCTTTGTGTCCGTATTTTGTGTAAAATAGCTCGAAGGTAATATCCAACTGCACAAGTTTGGCGGTTCCGTTTATTTGTTCTACCGTGCGTGCCAACCACGCCTGATGCATAGGGAAGTGTGTAGCTAAAAACTTAAGCGTTTCACTATCGAGGGCATGTAGTTTGCCAAAGTCGGCAAGCTCGAGTATTCCGTTGGCATCATATGTTAGCACTATACTGCCTTGCAGGTTTGGTGCCATAACTTCGTAAACCATACTAAAATAGTTTACCCTGTGGATTTGGTTGTTTTTCTACCATAGTTTCAAGCTGCTTGTCTACCGCATTTTCTATTAGTTTAGCCTCACGCAACACAAGAGGGTGTCGCGTTTTAAAATATTCTTTTTGCAATCGCCTCATTTCGGCTACTTGTTGTACAAATTGTTTGTTCATATAATTTAATCATTATCAATTATTTAGGCGTAATGGCTAATCCAACCCACGTTCATGAGCAATATTCCTACGTCTAACTAAGTCCATTATATATTTTTCACGTTCCTTTTCGTTCATATATCCCATCGCTTCACCATCTAAATCAAGCGAACTATGAAATTCATCTTTCCGAATCCAAAGTTTATTCCATCTGTTTTTAATACCAACAAGCCACATACGATCAACGTTAGCAACTATGCTAAGACTGCTTCTCACGTTTATAGTAAATACGAACAAACATACCATCGCTGTTAAGCCATTTCATTGGCTCAAGTATTCTGATAATTTCCCAACCTTTTGAACCCATTGAGTTCATTGTTCGTATTTCATCTTCATCGAACATATCGTGGTCAATTACTCGATACTCGAAAGTACGGCTGCTGACAGCATCTATACCCAATTGGGCAGTTTCGTTGTTTTTTGAAGTTTCTTCCATTTTATTAAGTTTTATGTAATTTGACAATTTTGTTCTATTAATCGCCCAACTGGGCATAGCTGCAACACGTCTGTTAGCATTAATATTTAAAATTTGTCCAATGAATAATTTTGCCTGTAAAATCACTATGAAACCACAAGAAAAATTCAACTATGTTCACAAATCCATCGTTCCATGCTAATTGTTGAATTTCATCAATATTCAATTTTTGCCCATCAATTTTTACAATCGGATCGTATTCATTATTGTGTATGTATTTTTCGATAGTAGAACGAGAGTAATCGTATAAGTTCGAGCCGTTCTATGGCTGTTATTTTTTGACTATATCTATGCTCTAATGCATCTACTATAGCTTTAAATTCTGATGTCTCCATTGCGTTTGGTTTTATCGTACATACCTATATAAGTACCTACCACACCACCTATAATACAAGCAGCTACTATAGGAACATGCTCCCACTTAAAATCATTGATTATAGCATTCATACTTACACCACCAAGCCCCATACTTACAAGCCAACTAAGGTTTACTATAATACCGCTCAAAATCACTTGAGGCATGTTGTTTTTTGCTATTGCTTTTACATTCCACGTTCTGCAACCTATAAATGTTATTTGGGTTGCAAGCATAAGTATGGTATTGTGTACGATTTGAATTGTTGTCATGGTTTAAATGGTTTTAGGTAACCCCACGACTGCTCGTAGCCGTGGGGCGTGGGGTGATTTATTATGCGTTGCTCATTGATAGATTGAGCCACACATCCTGTCCGTGTTCGTTTCTATATTTTGCTTTAATAAATGTTGTTGTTTTTTTAGGGCGATAAGCCTCTTGAATTACAGCTACGGCAGATATTAATTCCTGGTCGCCAAGTTTTTCTGCTTGATTACGAAGCTCGAGTACTCTATTCGCTTTTAGAATACCTTCTTGGTTTGGTTTTAGAAGGTCGCGTATTATGTTGATAAGGTCGGCATTGTTATCGTTTAGCTTTTTAGTAAGCCATTGATTAACGCGTTCTACACCTGCAGCAGCAGTATCAGTATCCCATCCATCTACTATATTGTGACCTACAATTATAGTCTTAGTACACGCTATATTGCTTATACTATGCGATTGCTGTTTGTCATCTATACCATACACTTCTTTTTTCATAGCAAGTATAGACTCTACATTTTCAAACAATTCAGCTTTTATTGTAGATAGATTTTTTTCAACATCTTGCAGCTTGCAAAAATTCTGCTCAACATACTCATGCTGCAATTGTTTAAACGCCTCACGCTCTTGGCGTTCTTTTTCTTTTTTCTCTTTTTTCTTTTGTGCCAACTGTGCTTCTAAAGCTTCTAATTCGTCGGCTGATAGGTTTTCTAAATTCATTGATTATTAAATTTTAAGTTTATACATTTTGATATCACCTTCTGCAACTCGCTCCAATTCTCCGGTGCCGTCGCATTTTTCACATACTACACCATCATCGTTTATTCCGGTGCCTTTACAGTATGCACACTCCACTATTTTCGATTTTTTAAACGTGGTTATGCTTATTGGTTTTCTTTCTTTAATTGTCATATTTGTAGCGTTGAATAACATGTTACACCTCTATAATTTATAGCCTTATCGCTCATTCGCTCTTTGAGAGCATCTATTTTAATACGCAGCTGGTTTTTTTGAGCCCACAATTGCTTCCAATTGCTTATATCATATTTTCTAACCGCTTCCTCTATTTGAGTTTCTATGTGAGCAAATTTTTTACGAAGCTCGCTCAACTGTCTTTCATCGTTTTTTTTCTGAATGCGTAGTTCAGATTTTTCTGTATCTCTCATTAGTTGCATTGCATTAATCGTTGGTTTTCTTTACGTTTTACTATGTTTTTAGCTATTATTTTTTCGAGTTTTGGTATGAGTTGCTGCATTTCAACTACACTCATTTCAAATAGCATTTTGCCTGCTATTTGTGGGTACGCAAGAAATTTATTTACTTCGCTCCACTTAGTAGTATCAACACCGCATTGCTGCATACGTTTAAGAACAGCACTACGCATAAATTTCACTTCTTGCATATTATTAGAACATTGCTGCTCCATATCTTGTATCATATGTTCATACGCTGTAGGATTTGCTGTGTAAAATTCCTGTAGCGATGTTGTAAGCATGTTAGAGTATTGCCATATTAGCTCCTCTTTTTCGGCTCCAGGCAATTGTGCCAAGAGCATGTAAAACCGTGCAAATGATGTTTTTGTTTTCATATGATTTATAAATTGGACCGTATAGAAAAACAAAGCGAAGAAATTGGCAACCTCAAAGCTCAAATACAACAACTCACAAGCAAAAAATAACACACACGCGCACTTTTATTTTGTTTTCTATCAAAGTTTTTACGGTAAATATTTGATTATAAATGTTCTGCATTAATTTCATATTGTTTTTATCAGTGCATTTTCCTACCATTATAACAACAAAAAGCATATAAAAAACAATATATTTGTACAGTTTCATATAAAAATACACATTGTTATGACAAAAAAAAGTAACCCCAACAGTAACCCCAACAGTAACCCCAATCAAAAAAATGCTTAAAAAAAACGAAAAATACATATGCATACAAGCTTTGTAAATTTCGTTTATAAATTGTGGTAGTATTGGGTGTTAAATAGTGCTTAAAATCCTTTTAAATTAAAGATATTTGCTATATTTAAACTTGTAATTAAAGCAAATGAAATATATGGTTTAATATGGGCTAATAAATTAAACTAAATTTCAAGACGATTAAACTTTTTGCACTTTTTGTTTTGCTTTTTGTAAACGTATAAAAAAACTTGTAAACTCAACACAAATAAGACTTTTCGACCTTTTTTTATTGTTTATTATATTGTACATTTTGTTTTAGTGCCCGTACTTTTTCAAATATATTGTATTTTATTTTATAAGTCAAATACTTATTTTCTGAATTATAGGATTAAATGCTTTTGTATAAACCATTACCGGTGAACCTATATATAATTCTTTCATATCGTTTTCAAATGCAAGTACTTTTATGATTTGGTTGGTACCGGTAATAACAGTAACTATTGACAAATGAGTGTCTTGTTGTTCAATATGAGCTATATGTCCGGTAATTTGTACTTTGCTGCTAATAGCAGTGTTGCTGAAAATTTCATGCGGACTACCATTTTTTGTAATTGTACCATGTTCTAAAACAACTACGTGCGAAGCAAGTTTATATATTTCGTGAATATTATGACTTACTATAATTGTAGTAATATTGTATAACTCTTGAACTTTACGGATTTCATTTTGTAATTGTAAACGCATTACAGAATCAAGGGCAGACAAGGGTTCGTCAAGCAATAATAATTGCGGATTGCGCGCCAACGCTCGAGCAAGTGCTACTCGTTGTTTTTGTCCACCGGAAAGACCTGCAGGTTTTCTATTTTTAAATTCCAACAACCCAAATACTGTAAGAATTTCGGTAACTTTTTGTACATCTTTTGTATTTTGTGCAAAAAGCAAATTTTGCTCTACTGTCATATTCGGAAACAATGCATAATCTTGAAACATATAACTGATGTTTCGTTGTTGCGGTGGTATTTGTATTTTTTTTGCCGAATCAAACCAAATGGTATTATCAAACACTATTGAGCCTTTGTCGGGTTGCAAGAGACCGGCTAAAATTCTGAGCAAGGTTGTTTTACCTGCACCCGATTGTCCGAACAATGCAGTAAGCTCATGAGCTTTGATTGATGTTTGCACCGAAAGAGGAACAGTTCCTTCGGCGGTATGCATCATTTTTTCAATATCTATTTCAATTATATGATTTTCCATGTGTCATGTTTTTTGTTTACGCTGTAAATTGTAGTAAGAAGTATAAGTGAGAGCATGAACAATATAATAGCATACTGATTGGCAGTATCAAAGTTGAGGGCTTGTACCTCATCGTAAATAGCAATTGAAGCTACTCGGGTTTGGCCCGGTAAATTACCTCCAACCATTAGAACAACACCAAATTCACCTATAGTATGTGCAAATGTTAGAGCCACTGCGGTTATAATTGATGGTTTAATATTGGGCAACAGAACTCTAAAAAATGTGGTAGTTTTTGATTTTCCAAGCGTATATGATGCCTCGCGAATACTATCGGGGAGTGAACGTAATCCGTTTTGTAGAGGTTGCACCATAAATGGTAAACTAAACAATACCGATGCTATGAGAATACCTTCGAAAGAAAATGCTAATCGTATTCCAAATTCATTAAAAAGCCATCCTCCAAACCAATGATTTGGACTGTATGCCACAAGCATATAGTATCCCAATACAGAAGGGGGTAAAACCATAGGCATACTTATTAAGGCCTCAAACAGTGGTTTTAATTTGAACTTTGAATAAGTAAGCCAATAGGCCAAAGGCAATCCAATACCAATTGCAATACACGTTGTGCACACAGCCAATTCTGCGGTTAATACAAGTGTTTGAATAAATATATGTTCCATAGTTTTTATTGTTTCATTATTGATACTTCATTTGCTTTTATAAGTGCTTCTACCGTATCACCTTGTTGTAAATTGAGTGCATCAACCGACCGGGTTGTTATGGCTGCTTGCAAATGATAAGTTGCATACGATAAATAAATAGTGCTGAGTAATTCTCCTCGTTCAACGTTGGTTACGGTACATGGTATTCTATTGCGTGTGCTTATGCTTCCACTCAAATTTTTTGCAATACTTATTTCTGTTTCTTTACATACTACAAATACAGGAGAATTTTTGTGTAACCAATCGGGAGTATGTGTAGATTCTATCAAGAGTGCAGATATTTGAATATTTTCTACTTGTACATCAACCAAGAGTATAGCTCCCGATTGTTGAATGTGTGTAATGATGCCCGGTAAAGTATTCATAATGCTAATTGTTTAATTATTGAGGTAAGGTAAACCCGTATTTTTCAAAAATTTCACGTACCGGTTTTGTTGCTATAAAATCAGCAAAGGCATATGCCGCTTTATTGTCTTTTGCAGGTTTCAATAATACGTATGCTTGTTCCAAAGGGCGATGCGTTTTATTATCAATAAGATAATATGACCCTTTTGAAGACATAGCAGGTGATAACACAATAGACAATGCCAACAAGCCAACTTCTGCATTACCGGTAAGGCAAAACTGAGCAGCCTGCGATATATTTTCACCAAAAATTAATTGTTTTTGTACCTTATCATATATTTTGTAATATTTTAATGCTTCAATAGAACGTTGTCCATACGGAGCATGGTCGGGGTTTGCTGTTGCAATTTTAATGTGAGGCATATTGTTGAGTACCATTATTCCTTTTGAAACATCTACACTCGAACTCCACAAAACAATTCTACCAATAGCATACAGTTTAGGTTCGCTTATAGTTAATCCGGCTTCTTTTAATTTTTGCGGATACATAATATCAGCCGAAAAATAAATATCAAAGGGAGCTCCGTTAGCAATTTGTGTATATGCATGACCTGATGAACCATACATAACTTCTATATCTGCTGCGGGATTTTTCTGTTTATACAACTTTACTATATCATCCATAGCGTATCGTAAATCGGCCGCCGCCGCTACCTTTACTTTTTGCGCTTGTGTGCTTATACTTAAAGCTATGCAAGCAATCATCATTAGTTTTTTCATATCATTTGAATGTTAATTGTTACTATGTTTTGTTTTTTTAAATGTTTTAATTGCAGAAATAAATAATATTGATCCCAAAAGCAGTACAAGGATATTAGAAGGAATATAACCTATTAATTGACCTCCAATAGCAGTGCCTGCAATAGAACCAACAGCCATAGATACAATAAATGAGGTTTCGCGTTTAAACAGAGTTATTGCTCCGCTTTGAGAATACCTGTAAAATGCCACAATCATAGTAGGTAAGCTAATACAGAGCGAAAGACTTCCGGCAAGTTTTATGTCAACGCCATATACAAGTACCAATGTTGGAATAATGAGTTCACCACCTGCTACTCCAAGAATAGCTGCAATCAACCCAATTATAATTCCTGCTGCAATTCCAATAGTTATTCTTATACCTCCTTCAGGAAATAGAGCTATATGTTTACCTTCCAACACAGTATGTCCGAAAATCATACCTAATGCAAGTGCTATGAGTAATACCATAATTACTTTATCAAGCAGTACTGTTTTTATGTTTGTTGCATAATGTGCTCCTATCCATGCACCAATAAGACTTCCGGCAAGAATATTTACTATGATTGTATAGTTAAGTCCTATTTCAGTCCATGGTATAGTAGTGCTACGGAATGGTAATGAACATGCAACAACCAGTAAACTGCTCATTTTGTTAATCATAACAGCATCAAGACTCGTGAATTTAAATATACCAACCAGTAGGGGTAATCGAAATTCTGCACCACCTAATCCTATTAGACCACCCAGTGTACCTATAAGAGTCCCTGTTATAAAACTCCAAATATTTCTTATTGCACCTATCATTGTATTTTGTATTGAAATGAATTATTTTAATTCTGTATGTTGATTTTTATATAGTTGAGGTTTTATAGTAAACATGATATATGCCCAATGTTGAGGCAAGGTATTTACTCCCTCTATTGTAAAATACTTTTTGGTTGCATTGCTGTTTATATACATACTCCAACCTGCTTGTATACCTATTTCTTTTGATGGAGTATAGTTACATACCACATCTATTTCGGCACCTAAATTTTTGGTTGTTTTTACATGTTTGTAGTAAAAATCTTTATCAAATGCAAAAAGATGTGTTGTAAAATCTATCGTGAGCTTTTGATGAATTTGAGCCAAAAATCCACCATAATAATCAACTAACCCTTGATTTGGAACGGTTAGAAAGTATTCCATATTGCCGCTAAAGCTATGAGCCGATCCGTACATTTTGCTAAATGTTGTGGTTTTGCCTATTCTACTTGCTTGTGCTGTATCGGAACCCGAATATACATCAAATCCAATGAGCGCTTTGTATTTTTGTGTAAAAGCATATGATACTTTTGCAGCAAGTAAATATGCATCTACATCGGCAAATCCTTTTTTATAAGGTTTATTAGGGTCTTTCCCTTGTTGTTTATATGCTGTGAGCGTAGCTCCCCATGCCGAAGAATCATGAGCAAATACTAAATTTCCACCGAATGTAAAACGAGGATATATAATAGTATACTTTGTTTTGTTTTGAAATCCTTCATATATGCCTATTGTTGAAAGTGTTGCTCCTTTTACAATTTCTTTTGACAACCATATGTATCCTAATTCTTTATAATTTTGTTTTGGTGTATATGTATACAGATAATTTAGTAAAGTATCTTTACTGTTATTATATGCAAATCCGGAATGAGCTTGAAATAATTGACTTTTGTATTTAACAATAAGTACATCGTGTGCTGTTCCTGTATTACTCCAATTAGGTGCCGCCAGTAATCTTTGGTCATCATATTTTAATGGTTGTCGTCCCATTTGTATAGAAACAGTGGGTGTAATACAGTATTCAAACCAGCCTTCATACAATTCAATTTTCGAGAAATTTGTTTTGTTGTCGTAATTACCCCAAATACGAGCATCTTGGAGTGATAAGCGAGCATTAAGTATTTTACTTTTGTAGTCGGCATGTAAGCGAGTTCGCTGAAACGTTATTAGTGCCGGGTCTAAACTATCGGCAAGTGGTTTTCTAAAACCTTGTCTATATTCGGTACGCGGACGAAATTCTAAATCTACTGTAGAAATTTGTCCAAAAGCTGTAGAAACACTTATTGTTGTGATACAACCTAAATTGAGTAAGAAATTTATGTTTTTCATTTTTATTAATTTTTTGTGTGTTAATAATATTTCATTATAGCCGGTATATCTTATTTTATATGAACCGTTCATCAGACCGAAGTTTTTCTATTGGTAAATTTTTATTTTTTTCGAGCCACCCAATTTTTACATGTTCTCTATTATCATAGCGAGGGTAAAATGGTTTTATATCTATCAAAGGAGATTCGTTAAGCATATCTACTTGTTCTATATATAAGATATTGTTTTCTACACCTATAAGAACAACAGTAGATATTCCTATTGCATTGGGACGTTTGGGGGCTCTTGTTGCAAAAATGCCACGTTTTTCGGTATCCATAAATGGTATTACTTCCAATTCATAGCCTTCAATAGCATGTAAATGATACAAAAGAGTAATATGCGAAAAACCTTCAATATCTTT
>JAJUFK010000364.1 GCA_029266015.1 Bacteroidota bacterium | reverse complement strand
TGTTTGTGTTGATTGTAAGCAATAGTTTCTACATATATAATTCCGCGGTCGGGTTTTGATTTTGATTCGGTGGTTTTAAGTACGGTGGTTTTGGCGTAAATGGTATCGTTTATAAATACCGGATTCACATGTTCAATGGTTTCGTATCCTAAATTTGCTATGGCTTTGCCACTAATGTCGGGTACGGTAATGCCTACAGCCAAACTAAACACTAATGTGCCTACTACTAATATTTTTCCGTGTTGGTTTTGGGCAGCGTAGTCTATATTGGTATGCACCGGGTGATGATTCATGGTAAGCAAGCTAAACAAGTTATTGTCGCTTTCGAAAATGGTTTTTGACAATGTATGTTCTATAACTTCACCCTCGGTGAAATCTTCGAAATAATTTCCAAATGAACTTTGAGCCATAGAATTATTGTTTAATGTAAGCTAAAAAATCTTCGTATTTGCGAATATAATCGGATTCATTATATATATGCGATGCCAATACCAAACAAATTGCTCCCGACGAAAAACCTTTTTCTGCTGCCCAAATTCCTGGAGGTATATGTAATCCAAAATTGGGTCTATTCAGAGTTACGGTACGTTTTGTTGTACCATCGTCCAAATCAATTTCGAATGCTCCCGAAGCAGCAATTAAAAATTGGTGACATTCTTTGTGAGCATGTGCACCGCGAGATTCGCCACCCGGAATGTCGTACAAATAAAATATTCGTTGTATGTCAAAGGGTATTTCTCTATTGCCATGCACAGGGGTAATATTGCCTGCTCTGTTATGAATTTTTGGAAGTTCTATTACCGAACAATCATATACTGTAACGCGTTTCATATACCGGTAGCTTGTTTTAAAAAATCATCGTAATTGCGAATATACAAATCTTCGGAATATGGTGCCGACGAAAGAATGAGGCATAATGAATTGGTTGAAAAATTTTCGAGCGAACGCCATATCATAGGTGGTACATACAATCCGTAATAAGAACGATTGAGTGATATTGTTTTGGTTTCTTTACCGTTGTTTATTACCACATCAAAACTTCCCGAAAGTGCAATAATACATTCGTGTAAATTGGTATAGGCATGTCCGCCGCGCATTTGACCGCCCGGCACATCATAAATCCAATAGGTGCGTTCTACCGTAAAGGGTATATGCTTGCCCCCTTCTATAAACGACAGATTACCGCGAGGGTCTTGAATTTTTGGTAAATCTATAAGTTTACATTCCGTTATTTCCATCGTCTTCGGGTTTTTCGTGTTTTCTCAATACATATACAAGTCCGTATTCTTCAGCTTTTTTGCGTTTTTCCGCAGCAGGCAAATGCGAATACGTTTGTTCTACTTCGTTCCAAATAGTTAGAATTATATCATCGGCTTTTTGTCGTAATTCCTTTACATATTCTACTGTACGTTCATTTTTTGATTGTATAAAACTATTGGAACGATATGCATTTACATATTTATCGTATTGTATTTTTACCATTGCTATGCGTGGATTTACCATTGGGTTACCGCCTTGTTGCACCCGGGCTTCTTCACCGTCAATTAGTTTTTTGCCCCATGCTATAATTTCATCATCATTAGTAAGAGGAGGTAGTTTTTTTGTGTATTTTTCAAGCCCGTAAAATGTTCGAGCATCGGCAGGAATTTCGTCGCGTGCTATAGCCATATTAAGTACTTGAATAAAGTGCGAAATGTACATTTTAGCACGTTTTTGCAATGAATTATAGTTCGAATTTTTTTCTATTGACTGAGAATAATCAGCTCGTTGATAATTGATTCCTGTCTTAAATGTGGGAAGAAAAAATTTAGCACTTTGCAAAACTTTGTATGAGAAAGCAATATCATCGGGGTGCATACTCATAGTTTTATTTATGGCATTTGTAAGCGCTCGTATACGAGCAGCATCTGTATTTGGCAATCGTCGGTAAGGCATAGTTTATATAGTATTTACACAAACATTTATAAATAGAATACACACATAAATGCGAATGATTCACAAATATAGGTATAAATATTATTCGCATATGTATGATTTATTATAAAGTTATAAACCAAATATGTTGAAATGTTTTTATTGAAT